>JALSHQ010000257.1 GCA_026982145.1 Gammaproteobacteria bacterium
CATAAAGGCGCGTCTCCTGCACCACACTCCCCCCCCCTTCAATCAAATCGATCTGGCGCTCGACCTCAAGATTGATCGCTCGCTCTACAAAGCGAAATGAGTTGAGGTTCTTAATCTCGGAGCGGGTACCCAGCTTCTCATCACCCATGGGGCGAATCGAGACGTTTGCATCACAGCGAAACGAACCCTCTTGCATGTTGCCATCGCAGATGCCCAGGTACTGCACCAGCGAATGAATTTTCTTCATATAAGCGACCGCCTCTTTGGCGCTACGCAGATCTGGCTCAGAAACAATCTCCAGCAGTGGTGTTCCGGCACGGTTCAGATCGACCCCCGTCGAACCATGAAAATTTTCATGCAGTGATTTTCCTGCATCCTCTTCCAGATGAGCGCGCGTCACCCCGATCGTCCGCGCGGCCTCGCCCTCGATTTGAATCTCGAGATGCCCCACCCCCACCACCGGCAGCTCAAACTGGCTGATTTGGTACCCTTTGGGCAGGTCAGGGTAAAAATAGTTCTTGCGCGCAAAGACCGAACGCGGCGCAATATGGGCATCGATCGCCAGCCCAAATTTAACCGCCATGCGTAGCGCCTCTGCATTCAGCACCGGCAGTACCCCCGGCAAACCGAGATCTACCGCGCACGCCTGGCTGTTTGGCGCAGCACCGTAAGCGGTTGAGGCTCCTGAAAATATCTTCGATTTTGTGGCGAGTTGGGCATGAATTTCCAGCCCGATAACAACCTCCCATTCCATGCTGATCGCCCCTTACTGAAATTCTTGTGGCACTTGCAGGTGCCAGTCGGTCGCCTGCTGGTATTTATGTGCCACATTAAGCAGCCGCGACTCATCAAAATAGTTGCCAATCACCTGCAATCCCACCGGCAGGCCATCGACAAACCCGGCCGGAATCGATGCCGCTGGCAGCCCCGCCATGTTCACCGCAATGGTGTAAATATCAGAAAGGTACATGGTGACCGGGTCATCCGCCTTTTCGCCCAGCTTGAAAGCAGTGCTGGGTGCTGTCGGCCCCATGATCACATCAACCGTTTCAAAAGCGGCGCGAAAATCTTCACTGATCAGGCGGCGTATTTTCTGTGCCTTCAAATAATAAGCGTCGTAATAACCGGCTGAAAGCACGTAGGTGCCGATCATAATGCGACGCTTCACCTCTGCGCCAAACCCTTCTCCCCGTGAACGCGTATAAAGATCAAACAGATCTTTGGGATCATCGCAACGATGGCCAAAACGCACCCCATCAAAACGAGAAAGATTGGTCGAACATTCCGCAGGTGCCACCACATAATAGGTCGGCACCGCCAAGCCGGTGTTGGGCAGACTGATCTCTTTAACCACGGCTCCCAGCGCTTCATACTCTTTGACTGCCGCATCGATCACCCGCGCAATGGAGCCGTCCAGCCCCTCACCAAAGTACTCTTTGGGCAACCCGATTTTCAGCCCTTCGATGCTGTTGTCGAGCCCGGCGCTATAGTCGGGTACTTCGCGCTCCACACTGGTCGAATCATGCGCATCAAAACCAGCCATCACATTCATCAACAATGCGGCATCTTCTGCGCTATAGGTGATCGGCCCCGCTTGGTCGAGGCTCGATGCAAAGGCGATCATGCCAAAACGGGAGACCCGCCCGTAGGTAGGCTTCAGCCCTGTTAGGCCGCACAGTGCCGCCGGCTGACGGATCGAACCGCCGGTGTCAGTGCCGGTCGCGGCCGGTGCCAAGCGCGCAGCCACCGCGGCCACCGAGCCGCCGGACGAGCCGCCCGGAACCCGCGCCTGATCCCACGGGTTTTTTACTGCGCCAAAATAGCTGGTCTCGTTTGATGAACCCATCGCAAATTCATCCATATTCGTTTTACCCAACATCACGGCACCCGCCTCAATAAACTTTGCGGTGCAGGTCGATTCATACGGCGCAATAAAGTTATCGAGCATTTTGGAACCACAGGTGGTTTTGACCCTCTGCGTACAGAAAATATCTTTATGCGCGATCGGCACCCCGGTCAACGGCGCAGCATTGCCCGCTTTAAGCCGCACATCAGCAGCCGCGGCAGCGGCCAGCGCTTCCGCTTCTGTGACTGAGATATAACAGTTCAGTGCCGGGTTGTGCTGTTTGATGCGCTCAAGAAATAGCGTGGTTAACTCCACACTGGAGAGTTCGCCGCTGCGCAGCGCAGCGCTCAATTGGGAAATGGTTTTAGTATGCATAGCGATATTTTAGAAGCCAACGGGTGAATATATAGCGTTGCGCAGATAAGATCAAAAAACGGTTATTCGATCACTCTGGGCACCAAGTAAAGGCCCGCTTCAACCTGCGGAGCGAGTGCCTGAAAAACTTCGCGCTGATCTGTTTCCGTCACTTCGTCTGCACGTAATCGTTGCGCGGCATCCAGTGGGTGCGCCATCGGCACCACATCGACCGTATTAACCTCGCTCATCTGCTCCACCAAGCTGAGGATATTGGAGAGATTTTCCACATATTGCGGCACATCGGCCTCATCAATTTTGAGCCGCGCAAGCAGCGCAACTTTGGTAATATCGGATTGATCCACTGGCATAACTGACCTCTTTGACCCACACGACGGTATCGGGCAACAATTCAAAACTACACGGGATGCGAATTTACCATATTCGAGCCGTTTGCTGAAAAATATTCGCGCCGAAAACCCTGTTAAAATAGATAAAATAACTGCAAAATTAAAAAACTGGCGCAACCCGCCGAGTACCCTAACACGCTTGCTCTAATAGTCACCCACTGCTAGAGTATTTCCGATTACTTAGCACAGGATTAAAACCTCAATGTTCTTCAAGCGATTTCGCGGAATGTTCTCTAATGACCTTTCCATCGACCTCGGT
Organism: Gammaproteobacteria bacterium; assembly: GCA_026982145.1. Classification (GTDB taxonomy): domain Bacteria; phylum Pseudomonadota; class Gammaproteobacteria; order SZUA-140; family SZUA-140; genus SZUA-76. The sequence continues at coordinate 2,870 of JALSHQ010000257.1, forward strand.
ACTGCCAATACCCTGATTTACGTTCGAGGCCAAGGCATCGTCCTCGACGAACCCTCAGTGGTTGCCATCCGGCAAGAGAGTGGTTCAGGCAATCCGCGTTCTATTGCCGCCGTCGGTGCTGAGGCAAAATTGATGATTGGCCGCACCCCCGGCAACATCGTCGCCATTCGCCCGCTGAAGGATGGAGTGATCGCTGATTTCACCGTGACCGAAAAAATGTTGCAGCACTTCATCCGCAAAGTCCATGAGAATCGCTTTCTGCGCCCCAGTCCGCGGGTGCTGATCTGCGTCCCCTGCGGCTCCACCCAAGTTGAGCGCCGCGCCATCAAAGAGTCTGCCGCGGGCGCAGGTGCGCGTGAGGTTTACCTGATTGAAGAGCCGATGGCGGCGGCGATCGGTGCCGGCATGCCGGTCGGTGAAGCGAGCGGCACGATGGTACTCGATATTGGCGGCGGCACCACTGAGGTCGCGGTGATTTCACTCAACGGCATCGTCTACTCTGCCTCGGTACGCATCGGCGGGGATCGCTTTGATGATGCCATCATCAACTATGTACGCCGTAATTACGGCAGTTTGATTGGTGAAGCGACCGCTGAAAAGATTAAAAAAGAGATCGGTGCTGCATACCCCGGCATGGAGGTCAAAGAGATCGAAGTGCGTGGTCGCAACCTCGCCGAAGGGGTACCGCGCACCTTTAGCCTCAACAGCAACGAAATACTCGAAGCGCTGCAAGAGCCCCTTTCAGGCATTGTGGGCGCAGTTAAAGCAGCACTGGAGCAGACCCCCCCTGAGTTAGGTTCAGACATCGCCGAGCGCGGCATGGTACTGACCGGTGGTGGCGCGCTGCTGCGTGATCTGGATCGGCTGTTGGCGGAAGAGACTGGGCTGCCGGTGATCATTGCCGAAGACCCCCTCACCTGCGTGGCACGCGGTGGCGGCAAGGCGCTTGAGATGATTGAAGAACACAACGGAGACATCTTTGCGGTAGAATAGCCACGCGCTATTTACGATTAAACCGCACCCGCAAGAGAAGCCGCATAATCCGCGCAATGGGTGCGGCCCTAGAGCGCCGACGGCCAAGCGTCGGCTTGAAGTTATTGAGTATCGCCTGAGAGGTGCCCTATAAAACCCCTATTTGTCCAAGGGCCATCCACCACACTGCGCCTGATCCTTTTGACATTTCTCTCCATCACGATGATGGTGATGGATCACCGTCAACAGCATATGGAAAACGTGCGCAGCGTGCTCACCACCGTGATCTACCCGATTCAATACCTGATCAACCTCCCTGCCGGAGTGGGTGAATGGCTGTCGGAATCACTCTCGACACGCCAAACCTTAATCGAACAAAACAACAGCCTGCGCGCGCAGCAGTTTCTCTTTGACACCCAGTTGCAAAAACTCGATGCGCTGGCGGCAGAAAATATGCGCCTGCGCGCACTGCTCGAGTCATCGATCGACGTCAGCGACCGGGTGCTAATCGCAGAGCTGTTGTCGGTCGACATGAAACCCTTCTCCCAACAAGTGGTGATTAGCAAAGGGGCGCACCACGATGTCTACCGCGGCCAACCCATCATTGATGCTAGCGGCATTCTTGGGCAAGTGGTGCATGTCTCACCGCTAAGCAGCACCGCCATGCTTATTACTGACCCCAGCCATGCGCTGCCAGTGCAGGTCAACCGCAACGGCCAGCGTGCAATTGCAATGGGCACGGGTGAAAGTGACCGCCTCGAACTGCCACACCTGCCCAATAATGCCGACATCGAAGTGGGCGATCTGCTGGTCACCTCCGGCCTCGGTGGTCGCTTCCCACCCGGCTACCCGGCGGCAAGGGTGACGCTTGTCACCCGCAACCCGGGGCAACCCTTTGCTGAAGTTCAGGCCGAACCTGTTGGTAAGCTGGAGAGCGCGCGCGAAGTACTGCTGGTCTGGCGCAACCCGCCAGAGGCTGCGGATACCACAGCAGATGCCGCGGCCAATGAAAGCGGAGTACCCGCGCCATGATGCATAAAAAAGCGCGTGGCGGCGAGATCATCGCTTTCAGTTTTATCGGTGCGTTTGCGCTCACCGTTTTCCCACTGCCGGAGTGGCTCGCTGCGGCGCGCCCCGAGTGGGTCACTCTGGTGCTCATCTACTGGTGCATGGCACTGCCCAATAAAATCGGGGTCGGCATCGCATGGGGGATTGGGCTGATGCTTGATGTGCTACGCGTTGGACTGCTGGGGCAAAATGCGCTTGCCCTCTGCATCATCGCCTACATCACTCTTAAACTTTATCAGCGGCTCCGCGTCTTCCCGCTATGGCAGCAAGCGCTCACCGTGTTTGTGCTGGTCTCTTTGAGCCAGATGTTAACGTTATGGGTTAAGGGAATCACCGGCCAGCCGATCGACCTCTGGACCTTCTGGCTCCCTTCACTTAGCAGCATGATTGCATGGCCGTTGGTATTTATGACCCTGCGCGCCCTGCGCAGAAAGTTCAGGGTTTTGTAGCCGATGGCCACGCACTCCCAGCACCTCAATTCCCGCAGCTAACGGCAAGCTATGGCACCTCGTCTTCGCATTAAAGACCACATACGGGAGAGCCGCACGTTCAATGAGCGTGCGGCCATTGCGCTTGCCGTCGTGGTGGTGCTCATCTTCATCATTTTGGCTCGCCTCGTCTACCTGCAGATCATCAGCCACGACCATTACACAACGCTAGCCGAAGACAACCGCGTTAACATTGTGCCGATACCTCCCACACGCGGCCTGATCTACGACCGCAACGGCACCATTCTTGCCCAGAACCTGCCCGCCTTTAGTCTTGAGCTTGTGCCCGAGCGCATCACCGATGTTGAGGCGACCGTTCAGGCACTTAGTGAAATCATCGAGATCACTGAAGATCACCGCAAGCGTTTTAAGAAGCAGCTCCGGCAAAAAAGTGCCTTTCGCAGCATCCCTCTACGCACCCATTTAAATGATGTTGAGGTCGCCCGTTTTGCGGCTAATCGCCACCGCTTCCCCGGTGTTGAAATTGAAGCGCGGCTGGTACGCGACTACCCCTACGGCCACCTGACCGCGCATGTTATCGGCTACGTTGGGCGCATTAATATCAATGAGCTTAAAAGGATCGATACCTCAAATTACAGCGCCACCCACCATATCGGGAAATTAGGGGTCGAAAAGTTTTATGAGGATTTGCTACACGGCACCGTCGGCTTCAAAAGCATTGAGACCAATGTCGTCGGCCGCACCATCCGCACCCTTGAGCAAACCCCCCCCTTGCCCGGCCACGACCTCCACCTGACCCTTGACATCGAGCTACAGAAAGCCGCTAGCGATGCGCTCAAAGAGTACCGCGGCGCACTCGTGGCCATCGATCCACGCAACGGTGAGGTGCTAGCGATGGTGAGCACACCGAGCTACGACCCCAACCCTTTTGTCGTCGGCATCGATTCAAAAAGCTATCGGGCGCTGCAAAATGATATCGACAAACCGCTTTTTAATCGCACCCTTAAAGGGCAATACCCACCGGGTTCAACCATTAAACCTTTGGTTGGGTTGGCGGGGCTCGAAAGTGGTAAAGCCACCCTCCACGACAGCACTTTCTGCCCCGGCTGGTTTTCGCTCAAAGGCGATGACCATAAATACCGTGATTGGAAAAAAACTGGCCACGGTGTCACGTCGCTTGAAAAAGCGATTGTCGAATCATGTGATGTCTACTTCTATAACCTCTCACTGCAGCTCGGCATCGACGCCATGAGCGACTACCTCTCACACTTCGGCTTAGGCAAAAAAACCGGCATCGACCTACCGGGCGAGCTTTCTGGCATCCTCCCCTCAAGCCACTGGAAACGGCAGAAAAAAGGGCTCCCTTGGTACACGGGCGAAACCCTGATTAGCGGCATCGGGCAGGGATACAATCTCACCACCCCACTCCAACTTGCCTCGGCCACCGCCACACTGGCAAGCCGTGGCCTCCATTCAACCCCTCGCATCGTCAAAGCTTTTGGTGCGGGAGCCGGCAGTGAACCCATGCCCGCGGCACTGGACCAACATGACCGGCACAACATCGCCTCCGACGAGCATTGGGAATATATGGTCACCACCATGGTTAAAGTTGTGCATAGCATTCGCGGCACCGCGCGCTCTATTGGCCATGATATTCCATTTAAGATCGCTGGCAAGACCGGCACCGCGCAAGTCTTTGGCATCAAACAAGATGAGCAATATGTCGAAGAAGATATCGCAGAACGGCTGCGCGATCACGCACTATTCATCGCCTTTGCACCGGCTGACAAACCCAAAATTGCGATTGCTGTAATCGTTGAAAACGGGGGCAGCGGTGGAGCCACTGCTGCCCCCATTGCGCGCAAGGTGATCGATCACTATATGGCATCGAAACCAAGCTCATGATGAAGGTTAAAAACAAGGACTATACACAGTGGGGAGAGCGCCGCCAGTCGCGCATGTTTACCCGCGGTTTGCATTTGGATATTCCACTACTGCTCGGCATCATCATGCTCTCTGCGGTGGGGCTAGCCATCCTCTATAGCGCCAGTGGGCAGAGTGACGCCGTCATTACCCGACAGTTAATGCGCTTAGGAATAGCCTTTGCCGTAATGTTCGTTGTAGCACAGATCCCACCCCATCACATTCAACTGTGGGCACCCTGGGCCTTTGGACTCGGCCTGCTGTTGCTGGCCACCGTATTGGTGATGGGCGATGAAGGCAAAGGAGCGCAACGCTGGCTCGACTTGGGGCTCTTTCGCTTTCAACCCTCGGAGATTATGAAACTTGCAGTACCGATTATGGTGGCGTGGTACCTTGCTGATAACCCGACACCACCTTCACTAAAAAGTATCTTTATCGCGTGCCTGCTCATCATCGTGCCTGTGGTATTGATCGCTAAACAGCCCGACCTCGGCACATCCATTTTAATCGCAAGCTCAGGGGCTTTTGTGCTGCTGCTCTCTGGCATTCGCTGGAAACATATCGCCATCTTTACCGCGCTCATCGCCACCAGCGCGCCGCTGCTCTGGTACAACCTGCACGCCTACCAGAAGGCACGTGTCATGACATTTCTCAACCCGGAAAACGACCCTCTGGGTGCTGGCTATCACATCATTCAGTCAAAAATTGCCATCGGCTCCGGTGGCACTTATGGCAAAGGGTGGCTCAACGGTACCCAGTCGCACCTCGAATTCCTGCCAGAACGCACCACCGATTTTATCTTCTCGGTCTTCAGTGAGGAGTTTGGCTTTATCGGCATCATCTGCCTCCTTGCACTCTATCTCTTTATTGTGGTGCGCGGCCTCTACATCGCCACCCAGGCGCAAAGCACCTTCACCCGCCTGCTCGGTGGCAGCCTAATTTTAACCTTCTTTGTCTATACCTTTGTTAACATAGGGATGGTCACTGGGTTACTGCCCGTTGTGGGGCTGCCGCTACCGCTCATCAGCTATGGTGGCACTTCGATGGTAACGATGATGGCCGGCTTTGGGGTGCTGATGTCAATTCATACCCACCGCCGCCTGCTTTCAAATTAACGAAGCAATAAAAGAGCATTTTTCGATGACTGTTTCACACCTTTATAAAACTGCCGCGCTCGCTGCCCTGCTACTGCTGCCATTTTTATCAACCAGCAGCATCGCTGCGAGCGGTGACTTTACCCAACGTGCAGAGGTGCAACAGTTTATCGATATGATGGTCAGCAAACACCAATTCGAGCGCGCATCGCTCACCCAGCTATTGGCAGAAGCCAAACTGAAAGAAGGCATCATCAAAGCGATCTCCCGCCCTTACGAAAGTAAACCGTGGTACAAATATCGCCCCATCTTTGTTACCAAAAAGCGGATCAAGCGCGGGCTTAAGTTTTGGCAAGACAACCACGCCACCCTAGTGCGCGCCGAAGAGCAATATGGGGTGCCACCAGAAATCATCACCGCCATCATCGGCGTTGAATCATTTTATGGACGTCACAAAGGGCGTTACCGGGTGCTCGACGCTTTAACCACACTAGGTTTCGACTACCCCCGGAGGAGTAAGTTTTTTCGCTCAGAGCTTAAACATTACCTACTGATGACACGCGAAGAGCAGATTGATCCGCTCAGCGTTAAAGGCTCCTATGCGGGTGCGATGGGGACACCGCAATTCATCGCCAGCAGTTATCGTGAATATGCCGTCGACTTCAGTGACGATGGCAAACGTGACCTGTGGCACAACATGGATGATGTCATCGGCAGTGTCGCCAACTATTTTCGGCGCCATGGCTGGCAACACGGCGCACCCATTGCGAGTCAAGTGAACACCTCGGGAGAGGACTTTAAAAAGATTCTCAACAAGCGCCTCAAACCCAAAATGACACTGGCTCAGATCAAAACCCACGGCATTACGTTCGATAATGAACAGCCCAACAACGTGCCGAATACCATTAAAGCCACGCTGATTGAATTGCAAAACCGCTCGGGCACTGAGCACTGGCTTGGGTACCAAAATTTTTACGTCATCTCACGCTATAATCACAGTGCGCTCTACTCCATGGCTGTTTTTCAACTGGCCACCGAGCTGCGCAAACAGCACAACGATGCAGCAGAAGAATTGAACTAAACAAGCCCCTTGAATTCCAAACTAATAAGTATCGCCCTTTTTTAAATCATGATTTTCAATAGAGATCTTAAAATCGCCGCCCTCACGCTACCCCTGCTCATCAGCGGCTGCGGTAGCCTGTCGAGCAGTGGTTCGAGTTTTTTCACCCGGCAGGACAGCGCTCCGGCACAAGCGGTTGATATCTCTCATGTGACCGACGCAGTGCCGCGGGTTGAGCCACACAGCCGCTACGGCAATCCGGAATCCTATGTTGTCTTTGGCAAGCGCTACTATGTTAAAAAGAGCAGCCTTAACCATGTCGAGCGCGGTGTCGCCTCGTGGTACGGCACCAAGTTTCACGGCAGGCGCACTTCGAGTGGCGAACCCTACGACATGCTGGCCATGACCGCCGCGCACAAAAACCTGCCACTACCGACTTACGCTGAAGTGACCAATCTTGAAAATGGCCGCAAGATCATCGTCAAAATCAATGACAGAGGGCCTTTCAAAAAGGGTCGCATCATCGACCTATCTTATGCAGCAGCAATGAAACTGGGCATCGCCAAAGCAGGCACTGGGCTGGTGGAGGTTCGCACCATCGACCCTTCTGAACCGCTCAAACCGGCACAGACCCCCAGCCTCCCCCCCCCTACGCTTACTGTTGCGAGCAAACCACCACCACAGGCTGACAAACTAAAACGTATCGCCCCGGGGCAAACGGTGGGCATCTACCTGCAGGTGGGCGCCTTTGGTGACCGCATTAATGCCGAGAATCTGCGCATCCGAATTCGTGACATCGAAACCCTACCCATCGCTAAAATCAATATCACGCAAGGCGCTAAAGAAAACGCGTCGATATTCCGTGTGCGCATCGGCCCTATCGATAATGTTCCCGAGGCAGATCAGGTGATCAAACGTCTGGCTCAGCTTGGCATTGAGGATCCACACGTCATTATTGACTAGCGATCATTGTCTTTTACAAGGGCACCTCAATGGTAAAATTTATCTCTGCACGCCGCAATAAAAAACCTAGGCGCACGCATAAGGCAGGGGCACCTTAACAGCTCAAACCATCCTTAATCAGGTGCAGTAGCACCAAAATTTGCTAGACTATGGACTGCTGTTTTAAAAAGCCACCCCTTGGAGATCCTGCTTCGTGAGCCACATACCCCCCCTTCAACCCAAGCACACTACAACACCTTGCCCTTTATGGGTTGATCACCCACGTGCTTTATTTTCGGTTACCCATCGCATGTTGGGCATCATACTCGTGGTTTTAGCCGCGCTCATTCCACTCAGCACCGTTGCAGCAGCAATGCCCACCCCCAATGTACCCGAAATTGCAGCGCGAGGTTACCTGCTGCTCGATTTTAATAGTGGCAAGGTCATTGCCGAAAAGAATGCGTATGAGCAGATGGAGCCGGCCAGCCTTACCAAATTGATGACAGCTTATATTATCTTCAATGAGCTTCGTGCGGGCAACTTGCAGCTCACCACTGAAGTGCTGGTAAGCGAAAAAGCGTGGCGCATGAAAGGCTCCAAAATGTTTATTGAGGTTAACAAACGTGTTTCCGTCGAAGCGCTATTAATGGGGATGATCATTCAGTCAGGCAACGATGCTAGTGTGGCGCTCGCCGAACATGTCGCCGGAAGTGAAGAGGCCTTTGCTTCATTGATGAACCTCCACGCGGGGAAACTCGGCATGAATGGCACCCATTTTGTTAACAGTACCGGCATGCCAGACCATGAGCACTATACAACTGTGCATGACCTTGCACTACTCACCCGCGCACTGATTGCCGATTTTCCTGAATACTACAAATGGTATTCGATCAAAGAGTTCACCTATAACGACATCCGTCAACACAACCGCAATGCACTGCTGTGGCGTGACAAGTATGTTGATGGCGTCAAAACCGGTCACACCAAATCAGCAGGTTATTGCCTGATTTCATCAGCGCTGCGCGACGATATGCGCTTGATCTCCATTGTACTCGGCACCAAAAGCAAAGAGTCGCGCTCAAAAGAGAGCCAGAAGCTGCTCAACTACGGCTTCCGATTTTTTGAAACACGCAAGCTCTACAGTGCCAACAGCCAGCTGACCACCTCTCGCATCTGGAAAGGGGCAGCGGAGCAACTGCCATTAGGG
>JALSHQ010000258.1 GCA_026982145.1 Gammaproteobacteria bacterium
AGGTCGTGGCTGGCTTACCGTGTGTAAAGCAGACCTGTTGGCGTGGCCGGTCATCTAAGTCAACACGCAACGGCAGCGCCACCTTGCCCGCATCTAACGACGTTCCATTTGCTGAAAGTTCAGGTAGTCGTTTAGCAAGTACCGCCACGTAGCGCTTTTCAACCGTGCGATCTATAAACTGCCGCTGAAGAACCTTATGTGCAGCGCGATTTTTGGCCACCAATAACAGCCCGGAAGTTGACATATCAAGACGGTGTACCAGCAGTAGTTCTGGAAACCCCGGGTAACGCTTCATTAAGCGCCACTGCACTGAATCTTCAACCTCTTTGCCCGGCACAGAGAGCAGGCCGCTCGGTTTATTGATGACAAGCAGCTCGCTGTCTTCATAAACGGTCTCCGGCGCAGCAGCATCATAAAAGGGAGCCGTTGTAATCACGCGTGCTTGCACCGTAACCCCCTTCAACATAAAAGGGAGTATGGGGTGGCATTTGCCGCGACATGCTGGGTAGTAGTGGCTGTGGTGACGCACCCCATCTTTAGGCGACGCGCCCCACCAAAATTCGGCCATCGCTAACGGCAGCAAGCCTTGCTGGTGTGCATTTTGTAAAAGCTTCGGCGCAGCGCAATCGCCTGCGCCCCCCGGTGGCAGCCGATTTTCAAAGAGGCTCGTTATTTTGCGCTCTTCACCTGTTCTGTTACGAAGCGTATAGGCCTCAAAGAGCTTGCGCTGCAGCCTGTTTGAGAGCTTCGCCCGCGTCCGCTTTAACTGTGCCAACTGTTGTTCGATCTGCTCCACCTGATGCTCCACAACCGCAAGCTTTTCCCGCCACAGCTGCTGCTGGGCACGAAGCTCACGCCGATCCTGCTGACTCTCAAATGAGAGCCGAATCAACGCTGTTTGACTCGCCGCTGATGAGTCTAGACGCTCCCTCAATGCTTTGCGCTGTCCTTTGCGTTGCTGGTGTGACAACACTAATTGACTCAATGCACCATCACGTTGTTGCTGCAATCCCTCAAGCTGATGATGGAGTGATTCGAGCTCAGAACTGTTTTTCAGCGCAGTGATTTCCACTTCGTAACGTTTAAGTTCTGCCTCGCCTGCGGGTAAAAAATGCTCAATAACTTGAGGGTCAAAGAGTGGCGGTGCAAAGCCGGGCACTACCCATTGGTTTGCCAACTGGCCAGAAAAAGCAGCAAGGTAACCGACCTGACCTTGCGCATCTTTCACCACCAGCACACCCAACATTTTTCCGCCACTGGCCGCATCAAAATCATGCGCACAAATGGCTGGGGCATTGAGTTTCTGCTGTAATTCAAGTGCCGCTCGCTGAGCAATGGGGTGGGGTATGTTACTAAAAGGGCTCGGAAACGCCTGAGGCAACTCGCTTTCACTCACACAAAAGGAAAATAAATTAATCATACAACTCATAATCAGGGGGGGGTATTAGTTTCGTGAGTAACTTTAACATGCACTAAAATCAAAACGTAGAAAACCAACATCAATAATAGTGCCACCACGATAACCACTTCGTACTGACAGCAACCAAACCGACTGCCCACAAAGGCACATGGCAGTGCGTAATCTCACCCATCAAAGTTAACGCTGATTCAATATACATTTAACCCTAAAGTCCCCCCTCCCAACGTCGATAAGCACAATAGACAATCATTACGATCACTCATAATTTTCGGAGTCTATTACTGTGTCGATAGTCAGCCCTGCAGCCAGCCTTATGAACAAGCTCTCTTATCCTCGCAAGATGATATTGATCTCAACCATTTTCATCATCCCGCTAATGACGAGCCTCTATATGCTCAATGGCCAACTCAATATCAATATTAATTTCGCTGAAAAAGAGCGCCTTGGGGTCGAATATATTCAACAACTCAGAAAACTGACTGAGCACATTCCAGCTCATCGTGGCATGACTAACGCCTACTTGGCTGGAGATGAGAGCTTTCAAAGCAAAATCATGGCAAAGCGTACCGAAATCAACGCAGATATTACGGCTATCGATGAGGTCGACGCCAAACTAGGTGAGATTTTAGAGACGGGTAAGCAGTGGCCAGCAATCAAGAGTGAGTGGAGCCGCGTTATGAATATGAACAGCGGGCAGCACTCGGCTAAAGAAGTATTCGCCGCTCATTCTAATCTAATCGCCAACGTCATCGGTCTGATCTCACATGTGGGTGACACCTCAAATTTGATTCTAGACCCCGATCTCGACAGTTACTATTTAATGGATGCAGTGGTCAACAAGCTGCTGCATGTCTCGGAAAACCTAGGACAGGCGCGTGGCGCGGGTGCCGGCATTGCAGCGCGTGGCACCATGACGCTTGATGAGCGTATTAATCTCACCATTCTGGCCAATAGTGCACAAGAAAATCTAGATGCCACCATGAGCGGTATGCAGGTCGCCTTCCGCGAAAATCCAACACTCATACCCACGTTGAAAGCTGATCTGGATAAAGGCGTTCAGAAGGTTAACGATTTTCTGACCACGCTCAACAAAGAGCTGA
>JALSHQ010000259.1 GCA_026982145.1 Gammaproteobacteria bacterium
CGGTGTTAAAGCCGGCGACCTTGTGATTCGCCTCGATGACACCCCGGTAAAAGGGATGACACTGCGCGAAGCCGTTAACATTATGCGCGGAGAACCCGGCAGTGAAATATTGTTAACCATTGTTCGTGACGGCGTTGATCGCCCCCTTAAACTCACCATCACCCGCGCCATCATTCAGGTAAAAAGCGTCAAGTACAGAACCCTTGAACCCGGGTTTGGCTATGTGCGCATTACTCAATTCCAGTCACAAACTGGGCCAAACCTTAAAGATGCTATCAGTGATCTCAAGCGAGAAAACGAGGGTGAACTTAAAGGGATGATTCTTGATCTACGTAACAACCCCGGCGGCGTATTAAATGCAGCGGTTGAAGTGTCAGACACATTTTTAGAACAGGGGTTGATTGTCTACACTGAAGGGCGCATTGACGACTCTGAACTAAAATTTAAGGCGCGCCCTAACGATGCACTGAAAGGGGCGCCACTGATTGTCCTCATCAATAGCGGCTCGGCCTCGGCCTCCGAGATTGTGGCCGGCGCGTTGCAAGACCATAAACGTGCCGTCATCATGGGCAGCAAATCATTTGGCAAAGGCTCTGTGCAGACCATTTTACCGATGAATAACGGCGCAGCGCTCAAGCTCACAACCGCCCGCTACTACACCCCCGCAGGACGCTCCATTCAGGCTGAAGGCATTGTGCCCGACATTCCGCTTGACCGCATCAACCTCACTGCAGCCAGCGAACCTGAGTTTGAGCCAGTCAGTGAAGCCGACCTTGCGGGGCACCTAGACAATGGCAAAGATAATCATCAAGATACTGCAGACAAAACCCAAGAAGACGCGCGCAAACACGCTGTCGAAAATGACTATCAACTTTACGAAGCACTCAACCTTCTAAAAGGGCTGCACATTCTTTCCCACTAGTGGCGAAAGAATAGAGCACGCAAGTCACAGCACACAATGACGCTACGCCTCACACTGGCACTGCTGCTGTTGATCTCCGCCATCAAGCCTGGGTTAGCAGGCGAGGTGGATTTCGGTTTTAATCGCACCACACCTAGTAATCTCCAGCAACCATGGCCGGCCATCAGCATTATCATTGATGACCTTGGCGAACAGCTGGCAGTCGGAGAACGTGCCATCGCCCTACCCGGCGAAGTCACCTACGCTTTTCTGCCGCACACCCGCCATGCCGTTCAATTAGCCAAGCTGGCTCACCAGCAGCAGAAAGAGGTGATGGCGCATATGCCGATGCAAGCCATTAGCGAAAAAGCGCTGGGAAAAGGGGGGTTAACCGTCGACATGTCTCAACAGCATTTTCTCACGGCACTGAAAGAGAACCTAAAAGCGATCCCTCATATTAGCGGCATCAATAATCACATGGGAAGCTTGCTCACACAGCACCCCGACCATATGAGATGGCTGATGCAGAACCTCAGCGAGCAGGGCAATATCTTTTTTGTCGACAGCCGCACCACAGAGCACACGGTTGCTTATGAGGTCGCCACTGAATATAAAATCCCAAGGATTAATCGCAATGTTTTTCTCGACAACATCCGAACTGAAGCAGCGATCGAGGTACAGTTTGAGCGTTTGATCACACTCGCAAAACGTAACGGCACCGCCGTGGCGATTGGTCATCCTTACCCTGAAACCATCGCCTTTCTTGAACGCAAGCTGCCCACACTACGTCAGCGAGGCATTGAGCTAATTAAGACATCAAAGGTCATCAAACGTAAACACCTGCTTGAGATCACCATTCCTCAATCACTGTTTGCAACAAAAACAATCAACAGCACGCGGGTACCACCCCATAGTAGCAATACGATCCAACCTCCTATTATTCAGTAAATAATTCAGCAAGCAATCGATGGCCAGCACGCCCACTGCCATCACGCCTGTTTATGCAAGAGTAATGCGGCCGCTACTATTGGGTTGGCTATGGGGAGAGTTGAGCACCGTGTAATTAATCACGCAGTTCAGTACGCGGCCATGAAAATAACAGCACCAGAAAACCAGCCCCGCCTAACAACCAAGACATGAGCGGGGCATCGCCCACCATCGACGGCGAATAACCATCAAGCCCCAATAGGATTGCCGCACTGATCATCAGTGCACTGCCAACAACAGCCGCATAGGTGCGGCGATTGGAATCCAACATTGTCCGTTCGATCTTACGCAGCTCTTTCGACTGCCACTCTACTTTCAATTCACCATCACGCGCCTGCTGCAACACTTCATGCAACAGCAGTGGCATCTCGGGCAGTTTGTCTAACCATAATGGTGCATTACGTTTCATCGAACTCACAAAGGCACGTCCGCCGAGATTTTCACTCATCCAACGTTCAAGGAATGGCTTAGCTGTCTGCCACAAATCCAGCTCAGGGTAGAGCTGCCGACCTAAACCTTCGATGTTTAACAGCGTTTTTTGCAGCAACACTAACTGCGGTTGCACTTCCATATTAAAACGGCGTGCCGTTTGAAACAGGCGCAGCAGCAGCCGCCCAAATGAGATGTCTTTCAGAGGCCGCTCAAATATCGGCTCGCACACACTTCGAATGGCCGATTCAAATTCATCAACACGGGTTCCTTTGGGCACCCACTCAGACTGCACATGCAACTCAGCAACGCGGCGATAGTCACGATTAAAAAAGGCGAGAAAATTCTCGGCAAGGTAGTGTTGATCTTCCGGACTCAAAGTCCCCATGATGCCAAAATCAATCGCAATGTATTGCCCTTCTGACGAAACAAAAATATTGCCGGGGTGCATATCTGCATGAAAAAAATTGTGCTTAAACACTTGGGTGAAAAATATCTCAACACCGGTTTCAGAGAGTTTTTTAAGATCAACACCTTGCTTGCGTAACGACTCAACATCGCTGATTGGGGTGCCTGAGATGCGCTCCATCACCATGACATTACGGCGCGTCTGCGGCCAGTAAACCTCTGGCACATAGAGTAAATCGCTGCCCGAAAAGTTACGGCGCAGCTGCGATGCACTGGCCGCTTCCTTAATTAAGTCAAGTTCGTCATAAATCGTCTTTTCATACTCCGCTACCACTTCGCGTGGGCGCAAGCGCCGCCCTTCCGACCAATATCGCTCAGCCATCTCCGCCATAATATAGAGCAACCCAAGATCACGCTTGATGGTTTTTCTGATCCCCGGGCGTACAACTTTTACGATGACCTGCTTACCATCAAGCAGTGTGGCCACATGCACCTGCGCAATCGATGCTGAGGCGAGTGGCTGCTCGTCAAAGGATAAAAAGACTTTATTTAAAGGCTCCCCATAGGCCGCTTCAACAATACGCCGCGCCTCGCTGCCCGAAAATGGGTTTACGTTATCTTGCAGCTTAGCCAGTTCATCTGCAATATCATCCGGCAACAGGTCTTTACGTGTCGAAAGAATTTGGCCAAACTTTACAAAGATCGGGCCTAGGTCTTCCAATGTACGCCGCATACGCACCGCGTGTGGTTCGCGCACGCCTCTGCGAAACCAATTCCACGGCAGTAGGTAGAGCATAAAACGGAAAGGGCGAAAGAGGTGCATCTCCAACACCACCTCGTCAAGCCCATGTTTAACCAGAATGCGATTGATGTGAAGCAGGCGAAAAATCTGGCTGGGGCGAATCATCACTCAGTTGTGCCTCGTGGCGTTAGCAGACGCTGCACTCGCGCCGCCAGTCGATCCACATCCCCGCGTAAGGTATCGACGGCTTCAAGAAAGGGTTCAACCTCTTCGCGATGCGGCAGCAGGCGGCTCTCCTCCTGCAAGTATTCACTCACATCCTGTTCAATCGTACTGCGCGCTTGCTCTGCCCAACCACTGACCCCTCGCACAACGTTCCCCATTTTGTGACCCACAACATCGCCCACTAATTTGGAGATCTGCTCTTCCCAGTCCAACTCTAGATCATTCATAATATCGCGCAGTCGCTGGCCGGTCTCGGTGTCACCCTCGATCTCCACCTCTCCGGAAAACAGCGCCTGCTGTTGGTCACCGCCCAACCCCATACGCATCATCGAAAGTGGCGCGCCGCGCAGCCACACATCAACCTCACGTTCACAAGTTGCACCCAACTGTAAACCGATGTTATCTGGCAGTAGATAAAACTTCAGGTTCAAGCCGAGCAGTTCAATACCAATCACTTTGCCAGAGAGGCTGCGCACGCGCTGTAAGGCGTCGGGATCCAGCTGCAAACAGTGGTTGATGGCCGCCTCCAGAGTGGAAAGCGATGCCTTTTTGATCGATGATGCGATATCCATAGCGGTGAAATCCTAAAACGATAACATCAAAATTTATAGCCCTTATGGAGCGCCACGATACCACCACTCATGTTCATAAATTCGCAGCGCTCAAAGCCGGCATCGGCCATCATCCCTTTCAAAGTTTCTTGATCGGGGTGCATGCGAATTGACTCTGCAAGATAGCGATAACTCTCAGCATCATTGGCGATCAGCTTACCCATCAATGGCAACAGCTTAAATGAATAGGTGTCATAAATGGGCTTGAGCGCCTCCATCGGCTTTGAAAACTCCAGCACCATCAAGCGCCCCCCTGGCTTCAATACGCGATAAAGCGATGCCAGCGCGGCTTCTTTATCGGTCACATTACGCAGCCCAAAGGCGATGCTTGCAAAGTTAAAATAGTTATCGGGAAATGGTAATGCTTCTGCATTAGCCTGCACATATTCGATGTTGCCAACAACGCCCCGGTCCGTCAGGCGCTCACGCCCCACCTTTAACATGTTGGCATTGATGTCCGATGCGACCACCTCTCCTTGAGCGCCCACCATTTTTGAAAAACGCGCGGCAAGATCACCGGTGCCCGAGGCAAGATCCAGCACCTTATGGCCGGCACGAACGCCGCTAGTATCCAGCGCTATTTTTTTCCACAGTCGGTGCACCCCCATCGACATCACATCGTTCATGATGTCATAGTGCTTTGCTACCGAGTCAAAGACGCTGGCAACACGGTGTACCTTCTCTTTGAGATCAACCTCTTCGTAACCGAAGTGAGTCGTCTCTGCCGTTGAAGCGGATGGTTTATCGCTCATGCTTCACCTTCCGGCGCTACGCGCTCATGCCCAGCATCTTTAAGGCGTTGCAGGTACGCCTGCCACATCGCTGCCTGATTTTGCCCAATACGATAAAGGTACTCCCATGAAAAAAGCCCCGTATTGTGGCCATCATCAAAATGAAGTTTAACGGCGTATGCACCGACTGGCTCAATGCGATCAATATTGACCAACTCTTTACCCACCTGCAGCGTCTCTTGCCCCGCACCGTGCCCCTGCACCTCGGCCGAAGGTGAATGTACTCTCAGGAATTCGCATGGCAAGCGAAACTCAGCTCCGTTATCAAAAATCACTTCTAGCACCCGTGATTTCTGATGCAGGCGAATATCAGTGGGACGATGTTTTACGCGCTTTTCTGTCATCTATTTCAGTACTCGTAGCGGTTAAAGAATGTAACGACTGAGGTCTTCATTCTCGACCAGCTTGCCAAGGTGCTGTTCAACATAATCGACATCAATCGTCACTTGGCTGCCTGAAAGATCCGATGCCTCATATGATAACTTTTCAAGCAGGCGCTCCATCACGGTATGCAGGCGGCGGGCACCAATATTTTCCGTCGTCTCGTTCACTTGCCACGCCACTTCGGCAACGCGTGCAATGCCCCCTTCGGTAAACGTTACACTCACCCCTTCCGCCTCAAGCAATGCATTATATTGCTCGGTTAATGATGCGTTAGGTTCCGTTAGAATACGCACAAAATCACCAACAGAGAGCGCGCTAAGCTCAACACGAATGGGCAGCCGCCCTTGCAGTTCAGGCACCAGATCGGACGGCTTGGCGAGGTGAAATGCACCTGAGGCGACAAACAAAATATGGTCGGTTTTGATTGTGCCAAACTTGGTTGAGACCGTGCACCCTTCAACCAGCGGCAGTAGGTCACGCTGCACCCCTTCGCGTGACACCTCACCGCTACTGCCTGCAGCATCACTGCGCTTGGTGATCTTGTCGATTTCATCGATGAAGACAATGCCGTGCTGCTCCGCACGTTCCAGCGCAGCACTTTTGATCCCTTCTTCATCAAGCAGCTTGGCAGCCTCTTCTTCGCGCAGCACTTGAAAGGCTTCCCGGATGGGCAGCCGCTGTTTTTTTGTGCGCTGCTGCCCCATGTTCTGAAACAACCCCTGCAACTGACTGCTCATATCTTCCATCCCCGGCGGCGCCATAATCTCAACACCTGCCGCGGCCATGCTCACCTCTATCTCTACCTCTTTATCATCGAGATCACCTTCACGCAGCTTCTTGCGGAATTTCTGGCGGGTCGAAGAGCTCTCGCTGGTGCGGTTCACCGCGCCATCTGAGCCACGAGCAGGTGGCAGTAAAATATCCAAGATGCGCTCTTCTGCTGCATCTTCAGCACGGTGCTTCATTTTTTTCATCTCATTCTCGCGCGTGAGCTTGATCGAGACTTCTACCAAGTCACGGATGATCGACTCAACATCGCGCCCCACATAGCCCACCTCTGTAAACTTGGTTGCTTCAACTTTAATAAACGGGGCGTTCGCAAGTTTTGCCAAACGGCGTGCGATTTCGGTTTTACCGACACCGGTTGGGCCGATCATCAAAATATTCTTCGGTGTCACTTCATTACGCAACTCTTCATTGCTGATCTGCGCACGGCGCCAGCGATTCCTGAGCGCGATTGCCACTGCCCGCTTGGCATCACTCTGACCGATAATATGTTTGTCCAGTTCCTGAACAATTTCTCTGGGTGTCATTTCAGACATAATTTTTTTGATACCTAGCTAAATTTAATAACGATGCAGCAGGCGCGGGTCATGCGTCCGCATCCAGCTCTTCAATGGTGAGATTGTTATTGGTAAAGACACAGATGTCTGCCGCAATCTCCAACCCTTTTTCGACGATGGTGCGAGCATCATGGTCACTGTTTTCCAACAGTGCGCGTGCGGCTGCCTGTGCAAAGGGGCCACCGGAGCCGATCGCCATCAGGCTGTTTTCTGGTTCGATCACATCGCCATTGCCGGTGATGATCAGCGAACTCTCACGATCGGCCACTACGAGCAGCGCTTCAAGACGACGCAACATGCGATCTGTACGCCAGTCCTTCGCCAACTCCACCGCTGAACGGGTGAGGTTGCCAGAATGTTTTTCGAGCTTCGCTTCAAAGCGCTCAAACAGCGTGAAAGCATCAGCGGTGCCACCTGCAAAACCGGCGATCACCCGCCCATCATAGAGGCGGCGCACCTTGCGCGCGTTCCCCTTCATCACTGTGTTGCCCATCGACACCTGTCCATCGCCACCGACAACGACCTTGCCGTTGCGACGTACCGATAAAATAGTGGTTCCGCGAAATTGCTCCAAAACTAAAGGCTCCTGAATTAATCGAACCGATGATTGTACACCATCCCTCAAATTACCAGAAAAACAGCGAGAGGCCACCATTTTTCAGGGCGTTCATAGCATCACAGCGTGATGCTAAAGGTGGTGGGGCGGCCGAAATCCCTTACTTTTTTTCTGGGGAGGAGACCCTTTTTGCCCGCGGGTGCGCGCGGTCATAAACACGCGCAAGGTGTTGAAAATCGAGGTGGGTGTAGATCTGCGTGGTACTGATATCGGCGTGCCCCAGCAGCTCCTGTACTGCACGCAGGTCACCACTCGACTCCAGCAAATGGCTGGCAAAGCTATGGCGTAACATGTGCGGGTGGAGCGACTCCGCCAAGCCGCGCTGCACCGCCCACGCCCGTAACCGCAACTGAATGGCGCGGTGGCCGAGCCTCCGCCCACGTTTACTGATAAATAACGCGCTGTTGTCTGGGCTCACCCATTCGGCGCGGCACTGGAGCCACCCAGCCAGCGCCGCCAGCGCATGTCGACCCACCGGTACGATGCGCGTCTTGCCCCCCTTACCCGTGATGCGGATAACCGCGTCGCACGGGTCAATGTCAGCGAGATTTAACCCGGTAAGTTCTGCCAGCCGCAGCCCGGAGGAGTAAATCAGCTCCATCATCGCCCTGTCGCGCAGCGCCAGTGGGTCACTCTCACCCGCATCAAGCAGCTGGTTCAGCTGATCAACATCAAGTGTTTTAGGCAGCTTACGCGCCACCTTGGGCGCACGCACCCCTTGCGCCGGGTTATGTTTCACCGCCCCTTCACGCAATAGGTAGTTAAATAGTGAGCGCAATGCAGAGAGCAGCCGCTGCAGACTACGCCCACCCAGCCCACGGCGGTGAAGCTGTGCCACAAGGCGGCGCACATGGTGCAGGTCTAATTGCTGCCAACTTTCGATGCGCTGCTCTCTGCAGTAACTCACCACCTTGCGCAGGTCACGGCGGTAGTTTTCCAGCGTTAGCGGTGAGAGGCGGCGCTCATTTTTCAGGTAATTAAAAAAAGCCTCACCCCCTTCAAACAGGGGGGAGGCTTTTGAATCTGCCATTTTACCGCCCATCGGCAACCATCAGCAATCAACCCAGCGCATCTTATATTTCGCCTTCAGCTAAGAGGTGTGGGCGTAATTTACGGGTGATCAACGCACCGAGATATTTAAGAAACACCGTGCCGACACCGCTGCAAAAACGCCCCGCATCTTTACTGCCAATCGCGAGCACCCCGAGTGAAATCTCAGGTTTACCCGTTTTTTTATCGGCCATCATCAAGGGGAGCTGCGCCACCGAGCGAATCTTAACCCCGGCATGCTCAAACAGCACGGCGGCCTCCGCGTCACTAATCACATCACAGGCAGGCTCTACCCCTTTGGCAATCGCCCCCAGCGCTTTAAACTGCGGGTCGTTTCTAGAGACAAACATCACCCGCAGGTCACCCATCTGGTCTGACTCCAGTGACACCATTGCGGGGTCAGCAAATAGGCAAAACGTGATGCCATCAGCATTAAAGTCATCTTTTAGGCTCTGTTGAATCAACCTTAATAGTGCTTCCAGCTCATGGGTCTCCAGCAGTAAGAGCACCAATTTCTGCATCTTCAACATCAATTTATCATTAATCCGGGCCACTTCGACTAACGCCTTCAACTGCTGTTGATAGGCGGCACCCTGCTCACGCAGTATCGCCACCTGCCGTTCGATCAGCGATACCGTTGCACCGGTCGTGTGGGTCACCTTCATTTGCGCTAACAACTCATCGCGCTCATTAAAAAAGCCGGGGTTTGCAGCCAGATAATCAGCCACACTTTTAGCATCGATCGCTTTCGCTGCTACATCCGAATCCTGTTGCACACTCATAATTCGATCATTCCTTCATATACATGGGTGGCAGGACCTGTCATCCGCACCGAACTCGCTTCATCTGACCACCTGACCCAAAGTGAACCACCGGGCAGATCAACCAACACTTCATCTTCTAACACCCCCCAACGCCGACCCACGGCAACCGCCGCGCAAGCACCAGAGCCACAAGCAAGCGTTTCACCCGCGCCGCGCTCAAATACGCGCAGGCGAATGTGACGCGCATCCACCACCTCCATAAAGCCAACATTGACGCGTGCCGGGAAGCGAGAATGCCCCTCTATCAGTAGCCCCAAACGCGCCACGGGCGCATCTTCAAATGAGGCGACCTGTAAAACAGCATGCGGGTTGCCCATCGAGACCGCACCGATCTCATAAACGGCATCCTCAATTTCAAGGGTATAACGTGGCGCTTCGGCATCAGCCACAAACGGGATCTGTGCCGGTGAAAATTGCGGCACGCCCATCTCCACGGTCACCTGACCATTCTTTTCCATCGTCAAATGAATAATACCACCCGCCACTTCAACGGGAATCACCGTTTTGTCACTCAACCCATGCTGATGCACAAACCGACCGAAGCAGCGTGCGCCGTTGCCACACTGCCCGACTTCGCCACCATCTGCATTGAAGATGCGATAACGGAAATCCGCATCTGCAGATTCTGCTGCATCGACCAGCAGTAACTGGTCGCAACCGATGCCAAAGTGGCGGTCTGCAATAAAGCGAATCTGCGCGGTGGTCAGCACGATATCTTGGTTGATCGCATCGATCACCACAAAATCGTTTCCCAGCCCGTGCATTTTGCTAAATTTGATCACATCTCAACCCTGCGCATAATGGCGCTTAGTATACCCCTAATAAAAGGGATGATTAAATCATTCCCCTAGCCCTTTCCCACAACAAGCTTATTGGGCGACTCGCGTTATATAATTTCACTATCACACATACTCACAGGCACGGCTCTTTTGAACCACACTATCGAACCCATCGGCATCATTCACTCCTGCTTCAAGGAGCTTTTTGGCACACCTCGTCAGCCGGGATTAATCAAAGCGGCGCGCGGCTGGATTGAGTTCTATCCACCATTTGATCGCACCGAGGCGTTTACCGGGCTGGAGGATATTTCACACATATGGATCACTTTTCTCTTTCACCAAAGCCTTAACAATGAAACCAACCTCACCGTGCGCCCGCCGCGCAAAGCGGGAAAACGGATGGGGGTATTTGCCACGCGCGCGCCCAACCGACCCAATCAGGTCGGCCAGTCAGTGGTTGCGCTGGAGCAGCTCGAGGTACGCAATGGCAAAGTTGTGCTGCATATTAAAGGGCTGGATTTGATCGAAGGGACACCCGTCATCGACATTAAACCCTATATCCCCTATGTCGATGCGATTGCGGATGCCCACGGGGGCTTTGCACACTTGCCGCCTGAGCCCTGTTTTCAGGTTCGCTTTAGTGATGAAGCCGCACAGCAAGTGGCGGTGTTTGAGCGACAGTATCCAGAGCTGCGTTTATTGATCAGCGAAATTTTGCGGTATGACCCACGCCCGATTTATCTGCGTAAGCTGGCCAATAAAAAACGGCTTGGGTTCCTGCTTTATGCGCTGGATGTACGGGCTGAAATTGAGGATGAGCAAACAGTAGTCGTCACCCACGTTGCAAGCGCAAACTCGGTGCCGAGCCAAATCAAGTGAAATTCAGATTTTATTTCGCCTCATCCGGGCTATTCTCCTATAGTGATTCTGCCGGTCGATTGTGAAAATCTAACTAATCGATAATTTCAATGATTGAATAAGATTTAATTCGTTAGCTCACTTGGAAGATCTCGCCTATGATCACTCCAAGTTTAGCTTTACCCTCAACCCATCAAGGAGAATAAGATGAAACGTTTTATGACTGCTATCGTCATCCTAGCATCAAGCCCAGCGCTTGCGCTCAACGCGATCCCAGACGGGGTACCCACCCCTTCAGATAACCCTATGAGCAGTGCCAAAGTTGAGCTAGGCAAACAGCTCTTTTTTGACCCGCGCCTCTCGATTGACGGCACCGTCTCCTGTAATTCATGCCATAACGTGATGGCCAGCGGCACTGATAATCGCCCCACCTCCGTTGGGGTCAACGGTCAGCGTGGCGGGCGCAACGCACCCACCGTGTGGAACTCAGCCTTCCTCACCACTCAGTTCTGGGACGGCCGCGCGGCAACGCTGGAAGATCAAGCGAAGGGACCACCCTTGAACCCGATCGAAATGGGCATGCCGAGTGAGCAAGCCGTCGTGGATCGCCTCAGCACTATTCCGGGCTACAAAAAACAGTTCGAAGCGATTTTCGGGGCCGTCACCTATGACAACATGGCAAAAGCCATTGCCGCCTACGAGCGCACCTTGATCACCATTAACAGCCCATTTGACCGCTATATGAAGGGTGATAAAAAGGCGATGTCAAATAAAGCGATTTCAGGCATGAAACGTTTTGAGCAGGTCGGTTGCTCCAGCTGTCACAACGGCGTTAACTTCGCAGGACCTGCGCTTGATACAGGCACAGGTTTTTTTCAGAAATTCCCGGTACACAACAACCCGCTCATCGCTAAATATAAACTGGCGGATGACAAAGGGCGCTATGAAGTGACTAAAGATAAAGCCGATATCAACACTTGGCGGGTACCCAGCTTGCGTAACATCGCGGTAACAGCACCTTACTTTCATAACGGTGCCGTGAACTCGCTCGGTGAGGCGGTGCGTGTGATGGCCGCCAGCCAGCTCGACAAGAAACTCTCTGCAACTGAGGTCGATGAAATTGTCGCCTTTCTGGAGTCACTGACGGGTGAGTTCCCTGTTCAAACCATGCCAAGACTGCCTGACATCAGCGGCAGCAGCCTAGTAGGCGCCATCAAATAGCATGCCACCAACCAGCCCGGAAGGGCTGGTTTTTATGAGCACTTTCAAAGCACGCTAATTCTTAGCCCACCAATGCAACAAAACTCATAGCGCAAAAGAGCTACCCGTTAACGAAATTGCTCACTCTTTTTTGCTATCACGCAGTCGCTGTAGTTTTTCAAGAATTCGTTCTGCCCGTGTAATATGTGCTTGTGCCTGCCTATTCTCAGGATCGACTTCAAGTACACGCTGCCACGAAGCAATCGCCTGTTGATACTCTCCAAGCCCATAGTGCTCAACCCCAAGGTTCAACCCTTCATTGACCTGTTTTTCAATCATAAACTCAAGCTGCTGTACAAGCTGTTGTTCACCCTCATCCAGTTCCCCCAATAATTTTAAGCGTGCAATATAATCAAGGGCGTCGCTAAGCTCACGATCAGCTAGCGCCTGCTGAAAAGAGCCTTGCAAGATTTTTCGCATATGCTTTCTGCTATTCATCACGGCTTGGCGCTGCTTTTGTTGATCAGCCACTTGTGAACGCAGTTTATTAGCCGCAACCTGCTCCTGTTGTGTTGCAAGATTTTTGCGAGCCGTTTCTATTTCAGGCGCAGGATCAAGCTGCCAGGCTAGATCAAGTATCTTTTGCGCACGCAATAGTTCCCCCTGCGCTAGCGCAAGCTCCCCCTCCTTACCCAGCGCTACCGCCACTTTTTTTGACTCCCTTTGCGCATCTTCTTGCCGGCGGGCTTTAAACCAGCTACTGGGCGTGATCAGCAACAGCTCTTCCCGAGTGAGGTCACGCTGCCTCAACCACTCGCCTTGCGCAATAAGCTGGTTCAACTCCAGCGTCGCCACCCGCTGATCGCGCTTAAGCTGTAATGCCTGCAGTGCCTGTGTTAATGGCTCACTGCTGGGTAAGAGGCTAAGCGCTTGTTCATAGTGCTCTATCGCCACTTGCCATCTGCCTGCTTGTTCGAGTTCATCGCCTTGCGCCAAAGCCTGCTGCTCGTACGCTTTTGCCTGCTTATCAACAGTTTCAGTCAGCACTAACACTTGTGAGTAGTCAGGATGTGAAGCGGGCACTTTAGAGAGTATCGCCTGCGCCTGACCATAATATTGCTGCTCGACTAGCAGGTCGATTTTTTCAAGCAGATTGGAAGAGCGTGCGCTGATGTAGGCGCAGCCCTGTACAAACGTTATCAATAAAACAACCGAGATGAGTTTGCATCTATTCATGTTGACAGCGATACAACACCCGGTTTCAAAATAGCACTTAATGTGCTGTCGACCACGGATTGGTGTTTCACTTCAACACCTACCACATGGTAAGTCAGCACAGGTGCTTTTTTACCCTTCAGCCTGAATTTTTTAAAGCGAGTACAAACCATTCCCTGTGGTTGCAGTTGCAGGTTAAGCTCTTCACTAATCAGAATTTCATCGGCACCTGCGACAGCGGCAAGGCGTGAGGCGGTGTTCACCACATCCCCCACCACGGTGTAATCCATCCGTTCAGCTGCGCCCATATTGCCAGCCAGCATCATGCCGCTATTGATCCCGATACTGAAGTGGAGTTGCACCAAGCCCTGCTGCGCCCTTTTCTGGTTCAGCGTTTTAATCAATTTTTGAATCGTAATCGCACAAACCGCCGCCTGAAAGCAGTGCTTTGGATCAGGCTCAGGCACACCGAAAACCAACATTGCACAGTCCCCAATATATTTATCAACATGGCCACCGTAGCCATGAGCCGCCTGCGCAATGATACTGAAATACTCATTGAGTAAGCTGTTCACCTCTTCAGGGTGCAACTGTTCAGAGAGCTGAGTAAAACCGACAATATCCGCAAACAGTACGCTCGCCTCAACATGCTGCCCACCCAATTTCACCTGACTCATATTAGACAGCAGCGCTTTGGCAACCTTGGGAGAAACATAACGCGAGAATGTCTGCTCCACCTGCTCTTTGCGCCGCAGTCCCTCTGTCATCTCGTTCATCGCACACATCAAGAAACCGAGTTCATCTTTGCGCTGGTCATTGAGCCGTACGCTGTAATCCCCTGCTGTAATGGCATGCCCTGCATTAATCAGCTGGTGAATCGGCCGCGTTAAGCGTCTCCCCAAAATGAAAGAGGCAATAAACCCCAGCAGCACTAGCAACAGCGTTGCGCCACCCACGGTTCGAATGGTCTCTTGTTGGGCTAGCTGTCTCAAGCGAATATCGAAGGTGATCAGCGCATAACCGGCGGTAACATCCATAAAGTCGATCGGCCTAAAAAATGAAAGCATCTCACCGTGCGGCTCATTTAAGCTACTTTGTTGCCACGCCAGCTTTTCTATCCGCCCCAGCGCAGCGGCAATGCGTACATCGGCAGGCACCACCCCTTTTTTGGCGATCACCTCTTTATTTTCATCGTAGAGCGCTGCACCCAGAATGCTCTCTTCACCCGCGAGGCTGTTAACGATAATCTCAAGACTAAGATGGTCATTCGCTAACAATGGCTCACGAGAAAACTCCGCCATCTGCCTCAGCACCGTGCTGCCCGCTTCGCTCACCTGTCGCTCAAGAATATCGCTCTGATTATGCACAATGAACAACCCTAGCAGTGCCATGCCACTGCTAATTAACAGCGTAAACACCAGCGCCAATTTATAGGCGATGGGGAAATACGCTGGCAAAAATGCTGTCGGTTTGCTGCGGGTACTTTCCATTATTTTTTCAGAAACTTAACGAGTTCTTTATTATCGCACAGGAAGCCGCTTACAGCTCATCGACGCTCAAAAGCAACGGCTCAGAGTGCAGTTTAGCAGGTTGCTCTGACCACCGCCCAGCTCCTTCAATCCCGCCGACGCTCCTTATGAGGCGATTTAATCGAATTAAACATAGGAGACTAAAACACTAAGAAATTAACAAGTTACAACAAATAATCTTAAAGTTATTAAGCAAACAAGCGATAAAGATCATGGTTGAAATTATTAAACAGCGCGCTGAAAAAGAGCTGAACCTAATAAAAACAGATCAGCGGCTCGGTTAAACAGGAAGATATAAAAATCAAAATTGGACGTTAATTCGGCTAGATAGTGTGAATACCAATCAGATGACTTTAGACCATCCCCACCATGAGGATGACGAATTTATTGAGCCATGCTTTCTTGACCGAAGCGATTGGATCAGCGCTCCTCCTGTTTTTTGTGCGCAACAGAGCGCGGATTTTCTCACCCACCGGGTCACTCGCAATCCACTGGATTTAATGAGCCACACCCAACGCATACGCCTTTATCGCGAGCTGGGCGATGCCGACGGCACCTATGGTGCGCTATTGGATCTTTTCACTGCCCTCGGTGATAAGGGGGAGCGTTTACGGAAAAGATTGTTACAGCAAGCTTGCTATTTTTTAGAGGCCTCACACTATGAGGTTTTAATGCTTTGTCTTGAAAAAAAACTCCCCGAATCGACCCCGCTGCCCGTATCACCCCATGCCGTGCTAAGTGATGATGCAAGCACTGCACCACTGGTACGACAACTCCAAACGACTGTAAACGGCCGTGATGAAGACCCCTTGGTGACCGCTTGCGATTTATTAAATTCAGGCCAATTACAGCAGGCTCAAACCACATTAGAGGCCGCACTGTTGATCTCTCCGCAGCGAGAAGAGATCAGCCTAGAATTGCTGCAGATCTATCGCCACACCGACAATCGAAATGGCTGTATCACAATGCTAAATAAGCTGGACAACGCACCCCTAGCGGCACATGAGCAGTGGGTCGAGCTCATTTTAACGCTGGATCAAAGCAACAATGAGGAGAGTTCCTGTGCGTAAGAAAACGGTGACTGACCCAGTTCAAGTCTCCACTATCGGGCTGGATGAGCGCTCGCAGGAGGTGCTACGCGTGGCTTTCTCAAGCGTCGGCAAAGGGGCTTGCCTGCTAACCGATGAAGCAAGTGCCGATGTCACCATCTGTAACATGGACAGCAGCAACGCTAAAAAACTGTGGCATCAGCACCGCGCGCATCTCCCGCAACGCCCAACGGTTGTCATATCCATTAAAGACCCCAATCTTGAAAACGCTTTTTATGTCGCTAAACCCATCAAAATCGGGCTGCTTATTGAAGCCATAAAACAGTGCCATCAAGCAGGTACTGAAGCGCAGCAGAAAGGCGTAAAGCAAGTGCAGACCCAAACACAGACTCGCCATGCGAGCACACAGGCAACGACAAAACAGGCTGCCAAGCAGGACAGCACCAGCACCAGCACCAGCACCA
>JALSHQ010000260.1 GCA_026982145.1 Gammaproteobacteria bacterium
TTACGGTAGATTTCACCGGGCGCGTCTTTCTGAAGGTCGAGGGTCAATCGCCGGGGACGCCTCATCGCTATTCATTCAATATGACCCTGGCGGCAAATGGCGGATGAGCCCCTTTTTCTGGCTAAATTGAGCCCGGCTTGCATCGCTGAAAAGGGTGGTACGCTGGTATGGCCAATAACAAGGGAGGGTCAGGCAAATGCTCTACTGGATGCTTGGAATAATCAGCGTGGTGATGGCTGTTTTCGTCTTTCTCGTGCTGTGGGTCGAATGCATGGATAGACAAGAGAGAGGCTAGGTGATGAGTTCAGGCTCTTCTGACTATCTGGCGGACACTGAGGGTCGCCTGCGGTTTACAGAGACAGGGCGCAGGGCGTTGACGCCCTATTTTGCCATGGCCGGTATCGACATCAGGCAGATCAACACCGTGGATGACTACCGACGCGCCAGAGCGGCGGCCTCCCCCTACTTCACCCTATGGCTGGCGCAGCGAACGGAGCAGTGGCCCGATCGGCCAGAATTCAACCTGCTAAAGACCGCCACCTTGGGAAGGCCTGAAGCAGTCGAGAAAATAGTGAACCAGTGGGACGCACAACAAGGAGAAGACAATGGCCATGTTTAAGTGGTTGTCTGGGCTGTTCAATAACGAGAAAGAGGTCAAGAGAGCGGCGAACGTCATTCGTGAGCCGATCAGTGTGCTGCGTGTTGTGCGCCTAAAACCCGCTGAATCTCATGACGAACCATCTGTTCCAGCCAGCACTGGCACCACGCCCAGCGAACCGGCTGCCCCCTATGAGCCACCCTTGATCAATCCCGCCACGGGGCAACCGATGATGGGCGGCATTGGGGGCGTTGATATGTCGGGCAACCCCTACGGGGTGGATCTGGATGATGGTGATGACGCTATCCACGGGTGCGGAACGAACCACTCCGGTGGCTGTGGTAATCATTGGTAGAGGGGAACAACATGCGCGTGACACACTTATTGGCCATTGGCTGCCTAGCGGGAATACTCAGTGCCTGCGCCTCGACTCCGGTCACATATAACCCGGCGCAGTCTCAGGCGATGAATATCGCCCGTGCCGGGGGGATCGATTTCAAATTGAAAGATACAGAACTCCCTAGGGATACAGCCAATGGTATTGTTGAATCATCCGGATACGGGCTTGCCATGGCGGCATCGGGATATAACGCACCGATACCGGGCTTCTCCCAGTTCGACATGGCCGGGCTGAACTTCGCCTCCTGGTTGCTATCCCCTGGGCCGCAATCTTCCCGCAATAGCCTGTTTGCCTGGATGCCCAAAGCGTATGTCAAAGAAGGAGAGGAGCCCGTTGATAAGCTCGCCGATCTGCTTCTGGCGGCCACGGGAGAGGTGGTGGAAGCGATGGGCTATGAGGCGGCCAAAAGCATTGCCAAAGGTGGGAAGGATAAATCGGGCCTGGCCGTCTATTTCAGGGTAAAAGGTCAGCCAGAAGATGAACGTTGCAAAAACAGCCCCACTCGCTCTACCTGCTGGATTTCGTTTGGACTAAGAGACCCGAGAAGTATTCCCATGGCTCCCGCTTTTATCGGTACTACTGGCGAAGCCTATTTCTTCAACCCTTCATCAGGGGTTTACAGTAACTACAAATTCCCAAGGGAGAATACCGGCCTGAATGAATTGGCATTTCTCCAGCAATTAAGTGCAAAACTCCCTGAGTGGGTCTATTTTTATGCAGCACCCAAGAGGGTAAAGTTTGATAAGGAGAGTCGGCTGAAAATACCGGTCATTATCAATCAGGGCAAGGTGCACTATTTTGTGAAACCTGTTTCATCCTGATTTTCCGAGCCTTATTCAAAATAAGTGCTTACTCAAGCCTCATGGTGCCGCTGATATACTCGGTACCCCAGCAACACCTCCCCGGAGTAGCCCTGGTTGTGAACGGGTAGCAGTGAAAGTTGGGCGATAGTTAGTCGATCCTGAAAAACAAACAAGCTACTGAAAGAAAAAGAAAAAATAGCGGCCTGAGTTAAAATATAATCCAGAAACCGGTGCTAATGGCCATAAAACTGGATGAAAGAGATAACGCGAATGATTCAAGACAAACGCCCAAACCCGGAGCAAATGAATTTTTTGCATGCTGTTTACTGGATCAATTAAATCCCAAACATCCGCTGCTCAAGCTGGCCCGCGCAGAAAGCCTTCACCTGCCGCGCACGCACGAAAAAGAAGTCAAACACCTCAAGCAGCACACGCGTTTTGCGAGTCATCCCAGAAACCGTAAAAAAGCGCAGCGTGCGGTGAAACGGCTGAAGACCATTGCAGGCCGATTGCTGCGAGAAATAGAGCGTCAAATGAATGAGGCGCAACAAGAAAAACACCCAAAAACATTTAATCTCTACCAGCGCGTATTGAAACAAAAGCGTCGCGACAAAAACAAAATCTACAGCCTGCACGAACCGCACATCTACTGCATGAGTAAGGGTAAAGATCACAAAAAATACG
>JALSHQ010000261.1 GCA_026982145.1 Gammaproteobacteria bacterium
GCTTATGATGGTCTGAGCGCTCTGCATTTAGTATCGATCAACCGCTACGATGTCATCGTGCTGGATATTATGCTGCCAGGCATCTCGGGGCTGAAACTCTGCGAGCGTATTCGTAATGATTTACAGTGCAACACCCCCATCCTTTTCATGACAGCACGTGATGCGATTGAAGACAAAGCCTCCGGTTTTTCATTGGGCGGAGATGATTACCTTGTTAAGCCCTTCGACATGCGGGAAATGGAACTAAGAATTCAAGCACTTTCACGCAGAGGTGAAAACAAACAAGATGAAAAAATAGCGGGAAGCATCAGCTTTAATGCCGGCACATTGACCGTGTCGCTCAACAACGGAAAAAAGGTTGAGCTATCTAGCACCAACGCACAGCTGTTCGAAGCACTCATGCAAGCTCACCCGCACTTTGTTTCTCATCACGCCTTAAGCCAAGCTGTTTGGGGTGTTGACGACATTGATCTTCACACGCTTCGAACTCATATCTATAATTTACGGAAACTACTCAAAGATACGCTAGATCATTCTCTGGTGAAAACCCTACGGGGTCGTGGTTACCGCCTGATTCCACCTGAAGAAGAATAAGTTTCTCTATGCGCCCTTCCATTAAGCACCACATATTCCAACAGTTTTTTTTACTGAGCCTACTCACGATTATTTCATTGGTCGGCTTAGTGGAGCTGTTGTCGGATGACCTCGAAGACAATATGGTGTCACTCGAAATAGCGTCTGAAAAAACACATTATCTCTCAATGATTAACGGCACGCCTCAAACTTGGGTAACCGCCACAAGTTTAGTCGCGTTTATGCCTGATAATATATCTGATACCTCTGAACTCCCCGAGTTGTTCCAAGGATTGCCCTCGCCTTTTCTTGGTGAAATAGAAACAGTGAATGAGGACTACTGGGTCAGTGTTGACCCGGCGCCAGGGGGCATACTTTATGTCGCCAAAGAGACCTCGCTATTCGACCAGCGTCAGGATGTATTTCTTTTCGGGATCATGATCGTTGCTGCACTGTTCATTATCATTAGCTTCATACTCACTCAGCTCAGTGCACGACGAATTGTTAAACCGCTGATAGAATTGACACAGGAGATCAGTAATATTAACCCTCAATATCGATCCATGCGTGTCTCGGAGAATTACCACGACCAAGAACTCTACTCTATCGCAACCACATTCAACTCTTATTTAAACACCATGGAAGCATATGTAAAACGAGAACATATGTTAATCGGCATGGCAAGCCATGAACTACGCACGCCGATCGCGGTCACTTCGGGTGCGCTTGATGTGCTTAAAGAGCGCGGCACGCTGGGCTACAAAGATACCATCACCATCGAACGTATTCGTGAAGCCACCGACGAGATGAATGCCAACATTTCAGCCATACTCATGCTGGCAAGAAAGCAACCTGCAGCACCACTGTATGGCCAAATATTATTAAGTCAATCACTCCAATCCGTTGTACAGGCACGATTAAACACCCACCCGGAAGAGCAGTCGCGCCTATCGATAACACCCAGTGAGATTGATCACCAACTTGTTTCAGACACAGCGCTAGTCAATATGCTATTAAGAAATCTCATCCAAAACTCACTGGAACACACGCAAGGTCACGTCACCTTAAGGCAAAACAAGCAAGGCTTGTTGGTCTCGGATGAAGGGGACGGGTTACCTCGAAATGTGCGCCAGCAGCTTGAACAGAAACAGACCTGCCCCAGTGGTGCCACAAATGAATCCGGGATCGGGCTGTTTATTGTCACATTGATTTGCGAACGCTTAGGGTGGCGAATCGAAGCTGGTACAGAGGCAGGTGCGGGAACACACCTACAGCTCTATTTTCCTAAATAGCTAATACCGCTAAATCACGCGTTCAATTAGCGTTTAAACAGCGCAGAATAAAGGCCAGACTCCTGATGGCATTGCGAGGAAATTTATGATTAATTGACTGGCAACTCACGCGCGTTCCGGTGAACCATTATCTTTAAAGCGCTGAAGCCCCGGCCATCATTGCGGCTGCCCACGAAAATCCTATTTCCATTGTTTATTAGCACGTCATTTTTGACGCTGCTTACGTCACATGCCCCCCAGAAATCGTTCGATCAATTTATCAGGAAATTTAAACTTCTCCATGTCATCAAGTGTCTTCCCCAACTTGTAAAAGATTTTGTGGAATTCGATCTCATCTGTTTTACGATTAAAAACTGCAAATTCAGCCCGCGGAACTTGGTTTCTGGTTTTACCTACTGAGCCAGGGCAGATAAGCGATGCTAGGTTATCCTTGAGTGATAGCCTCAATTCAGTGCTGAGTTTATCCTCTGCGCGGGTACGATAATAGACCGTTGGCAGATGAGAATGGCCATGAAAGCAGATCGGAATTTTTCGTTTTTGTAAATTGTTGAGATTCTCTTCATAGGTCATACGATACACGTAGGCATTAAAAAATGTTTTGTCGATGGGGGCACCA
>JALSHQ010000262.1 GCA_026982145.1 Gammaproteobacteria bacterium
GCACCACCAATCCTACGGGCTTGTTGATCACAAGCAGTGCATCGTCTTCGTAGACAATATCAAGCGGAATCGCCTCAGGCTGTGAATTCACCTCTTCTTCCAGCTCAACGCGGATCTCCACCTGCTCACCGCCACGCAGTTTGTCTTTTGAGCGCAGCTGGCGCCCATCCACCAGCACCGCGCCATCACTTACCCACTGCTGCAGGCGTGCGCGTGAATAGTCGGTAAAGAGCTGTGCCAATATCTTGTCGAGACGCTCTCCCGCCAGCTCATCGCTCACAGTCGCACTTAAATGTTCCATTTCACTCATGACAAACTATCATCCAACCCTTTTATTCATGTGCATATAAGCCCATAATCTATTCACAAGTGGTCGATCCGTGCCGTGTAGCCGCGCCACGTTGATGATCACGCAGTCACTAATGGTGCTTTGGCTAACAGGGTGCCCTGATAACAGGATCTGAACATATGCGTCCAACCAACATTGTATACTGTTTTGTCACCGCATTTTCACTGCTACTCACAGGCTGCGCCTCCACGGGGCAAAGCAGCCCCGAACAAGTACAAGCTAACGAACCCATCTCTGCCAGCGAAATCTATGCTGCAGGTAAAGAGGCGATGAACAGTGATGACCAGCAAGCCGCCATCCGCCACTTCAATGCGTTGATTATGCAGTACCCAGAGGATAAGTTTGCCCTGCAAGGGCGATTAGAGCTCGCGTATGCTTACCATAAAGTGGGGCAGACCAGTTCAACCATCGCCACCACTGAGCGTTTTATCAAAAACTATCCACAACACAGAAACAGCGATTATGCCTACTATTTACGTGGCCTCAGCGCTTATGAAGCCGCAATCAACAAGCTCAACCGAGGTGCCAGCACCCCTCCTTATGAGGCACAACAAGCCGTTGAGTTCCTTACTGAGCTCAACCATCGTTTCCCTGGCGGGAAATATGGTGCCGATGCCAACCAGCGTATCAAAGAGCTTAATGAGCGCATTGCACAGCAGTTAATGCTTACGGCAAAACAACAGCTGGATCAAAATAACCCGAGCAGAGCAGCGTTATTGGCAAAACAGGTGATTGATGACTACCCCGATTCATCGTTTATTCAAGAGGCTGCCATCATCACCAACCAGGCGCACCATCTGCTCGCGCTCGATAATGACGTAGCGCTCATCACCGCGGCACCCCCGCCTGCCATCGAGCCACAGCGCACTCGCCCAGTAACAGTAGCAGCAACAGCCTCAACCACGATGGCCACTTCAACCGCCGTCGCAGCAAACCTGATGCCCCCCAGCGATACCATCCGCGACACCTCATGGGTCAAATCTCAGGGAGCTAATCTTTTCACCATTCAGCTGCTCGGCACTGAAAATGAAGCACTGTTGCGCCACCAAATTAAAAATGGCGGGTTATCAAGCCAAGTGGCCTATTACAAAAAAACACATGAGGGCGCACCGTGGTATTCACTGATTTATGGCAGCTACAACAGCCGCGAAGCGGCTCAGGCGGCCGCACAGGCGCTGCCCAGCTCATTACAAAAAGGCAGCCCGTGGATTCGGAAGATCGGCGACATCCAGGCATCTCTAGAGGAATAATGGGCTATAATCTAGGACTAGGCTGAATCCAAACTTCGGCCATTGGCCCGACATAGTTTTATTCAACCAGGTTGATACCCATGCGCGTTTTACACCTTATTACTCCATTACTGCTTGCTCTACTGGTGGGCTGCTCATCGCTGCAAGAAAAAGATGACACCGAATTGAGCGCCGAAGCCCTCTATGAGCGTGCCAAAAAAGCACTCGACAGCGGCGACTATGAAATGGCGATCACCCACTTTGACAATCTGGAAACTCGCTTCCCATTTGGCACTTACGCGCAGCATGCCCAGCTCAACTCGGCTTACGCCTATTACAAATCCAGTGAGCCGGAATCAGCCATCGCCAATGCTGAGCGCTTTATCAGAACCTACCCTCGCCACGACCATGTGGACTACGCTTACTACTTGCGTGGCCTCGCTAAATTTAATCAAGACAAAGACAGCATCGATCGCATGCTCAATCTTGATGTAACTGAACGTGAACCCGGCGATATCCAAGCTTCATTTTTTTACTTTAAAGAGCTCGTCGAACGTTTCCCGGCAAGCCGCTATAGCGTAGATTCAAGGCAGCGCATGATTCACCTCCGTAACCTGCTGGCACAACATGAACTCCATGTTGCTCACTACTACATGGGACGTGGCACTTTTGTCGCTGCGGCCAATCGTGCTAAATACATTATTGAGAATCTGCCGCGCACACCCGCAATTCCCGACGCCCTCACCATCATGGCCTCGGCGTATCAACAGTTGGGATTACAACCACTGGCAGAAGACGCGCTACGCATACGCAATATCAATTTCCCTAATTACACCCCTAAAACTGCGATGTAACCACCACTCATGTTGGAATCAATAC
>JALSHQ010000263.1 GCA_026982145.1 Gammaproteobacteria bacterium
AGTGACCACTGTGGCGGCAGACCCGCGTGCAGCATCACATAGCCCAGCTCATCATCACGGTGCAGCAGTGGCTGCTGACGTAGCCAGTCGCACAGCTTGTCTCGGTCTGGCGCATTAAGGATCGCCTCCATCTGATCCTTGGCCAGCGGGGAACGCCTGCCCTGCACAACTGCGAGCAGGTGGAGGTCATGATTGCCGAGCACAGTGATGGCGCGGTCACCCAGCGACTTTACAAAGCGCAACACTTCCAGTGACTTTGAGCCGCGGTTCACTAAATCACCGGCAAACCACAATCGATCCTCTGTTGGATCAAACTTAATTTTATTGAGCAATGCCCGCAACTCATCGAAGCAGCCTTGAACATCACCAATAGCATAAGTGGCCACGGTTACTTCTGCAGCCTGCCTTGGGCGTCTGCTTTAGCTCTGAGCGTGCGACCATCCACCTCCGCGGGGGAGGTTTGCAGCACAAAGGTTGCGGGACCATCGTTGGTGAGTGTGACCTGCATGTCGGCACCAAAACAGCCCTTCTGCACATGACCATGCGCTTTAACGGCGCAGTCATACATATAATCAAAGAGTTGTTCGCCTTTTTCCGGCAGTGCTGCACCGTCAAAACTGGGGCGCAACCCTTTTTTACGCGTATGCATTGCAGCCAATGTAAATTGCGGCACTAAGAGTAGCTCGCAACGCGTGTCTTTTAACCCCCAGTTCATCTTGCCCGATTTATCCGTCAGCACACGATAACCGAGCATGCGCTTGAGTAGCTTATCCACCTCGTGTTCAGTGTCATGTTTTTCAACCGCAATAAATGCCAGCAAGCCGTAACCGATCTTTGCAATGGTCTGCTCTGA
The DNA here is from genome assembly GCA_026982145.1 of Gammaproteobacteria bacterium. Lineage (GTDB taxonomy): Bacteria > Pseudomonadota > Gammaproteobacteria > SZUA-140 > SZUA-140 > SZUA-76. Next base: position 854 of record JALSHQ010000263.1, read on the forward strand.
CACATTGACATGCGCGCTGCTTACCCGCTGAATCAGTCCAATCATCGTAACTTGCACCCCATTGAAGTGGTGGCCTCGACGAGCGCTTGCGTTATACCCTTTTCTGATGCGGCGTGCCCGGCATCGCCGATGATCTTAAGCGCGGCTTGTGGCCAAGCTTGGTGCAGTGCCCATGCGCTCTCCATGGGGCAGACCACATCGTAGCGCCCCTGTACGATCACGCCATCAATTTCCGCAAGGCGGTCAGCATTACGCAAAATCTGATCCGCTTCAAGAAAGGAGTCATTGATAAAATAGTGGTTTTCGATGCGCGCCATGCTCAATGCGGTAAACGGGTCGGCAAGGTGATTAATCACGCTCTCTTGTGGCTGCAAGGTGGCGGTACGCCCCTCCCATATCGACCACGCTTTTGCGGCCGCCATGCGCTGCAGCTCGTCCTCCCCGTTTAAACGGCGGTGGTAAGCCCGCACTAGATCGTTGCGCTCACCTTCTGGAATGATGTTGATAAAATCCTGCCAATAGTCAGGAAAGAGCCGGTTGGCACCACTCTGGTAAAACCACTGAATCTCCTGTGGCCGACATAAAAAGATGCCGCGCAAAATCAACCCAGCCACCCGCTCAGGGTATGTTTGCGCGTAAACAAGGCTGAGTGTTGAGCCCCACGAGCCACCGAAAAGCACCCAGCGCTCGACCCCTAACTGCTGCCGAATCTGCTCCATATCCGCCACCAGCGCTTGGGTCGTGTTGTTTTCAAGCGAAGCGTGGGGCGTGGAGCGGCCACAGCCGCGCTGGTCAAAGAGGATGATGCGATAGCACTCGGGGTCAAAAAAGCGCCGATGATACGCCTCGCAGCCGGCTCCTGGGCCACCATGCACAAACAATACCGGCAGCCCAGATGGGTTCCCGCACTCTTCGACATGAATCACATGCGGTGATTCAACTTTGATAGAGTGCTGCACATATGGTGTTATCTCTGGATAGAGCAAACCCATTTTTCACCCCTATAAGTTGTCTGGTTACTGTATAGATATCACAACTTGAACGATTTATCGCCACATTAAAATCGGCACTATAAATGATCTCAATAAAATAAATATATTCCTACAAATAAAATCAACTTTATCGCATATCGACAACAGATCATTTCCCATTAACAATAAAAGCCGCTGTCACAGCTTAAATTTACGCAGCTAAGCCATCGCATCCACACCCGACTGCAACAATTTGCTGTAAAATCGTGTTTTTACAACGTCACGTTTCACAAGGATTCAGTCAGGTTTAATGCGCACGGCTCTTTCAATATTTCTATTACGGTTTTTTTCTTGGCTCCCACTATCGCTCACCCACCGATTCGGAGCGCTGCTTGGTTGGATGCTGTTCCACTTCTCCAAAGAGCAGCGCAGCAGCTGCGAGACCAACCTGCAACTCTGCTTTCCCCAACAGGATGAGGCCACCCGCACCCATCTGGCAAAAAGCAGCCTGATTGAGATGGGTAAGACCATCACCGAAATCGGCCCGCTCTGGTTCTGGGAGAAGGAGCGCGTGCTCAACATGGTCATGCAGGTGAGCGGCCAAGCGCACCTTCGCAACGCAATCGCTCA
>JALSHQ010000264.1 GCA_026982145.1 Gammaproteobacteria bacterium
GGCAACGTGGCGCTTAATATCGCGACGCTAGGTGCTCATCCAACAGTGATCGGCCTGACTGGCACCGATGAAGTCGCCAACCTGCTGCGGGCGAGGTTGGAATCTGCCGGGGTAAAGTGCGCCTTTGAAGCCGATGCAGCTTATACCACAGTCACCAAGCTGCGAATTATGAGCCGCCACCAGCAGCTGATCCGGCTCGATTTCGAAGAGTCTTTTAACGGCCATGACTTTGTGGCGATGCAGCAGCGTTATGAATTGTTGCTGGCCGATATCGATGTGGTGGTGCTTTCTGATTACGGCAAAGGAACCTTGAGCGCCGTCAGTGGTTTGATCGATGCTGCACGCGCTGCCGGAAAAGCGGTGCTGGTCGATCCGAAAGGGGCAGATTTCAGCAAATATCGTGGCGCGACACTTATCACCCCTAACCTTTCTGAATTTGAAGCGGTGGTGGGCGGTTGCCCTAATGACGAAACGGTGGTCTCAAAAGGGGAGCAGCTTTGTGCCGAGCTTGAGTTGGATGCACTGCTGATTACGCGCGGTGAAAAAGGGATGACGCTGCTCAGTAAAGGCAAACCCGCGCTGCACCTGCCGACCCGTGCGCAGGAGGTTTATGATGTGACCGGTGCGGGGGACACGGTGATCTCGGTGCTGGCCACCGCAGTGGCGGCTGGGCAGTCGCTGGCCGATGCGACCGCACTGGCCAACCTCGGAGCCGGTGTGGTGGTGGGTAAACTGGGCACAGCCAGTGTTTCGGTGGCGGAGCTTCAGTCTGAGATGCGCGCGCAGGATGAAGTTGAGCGCGGTGTGGTCGATGAGCAGCGCCTCGAAGCTTATGTGAGAGATGCACAGTCGCACGGCGAGACGGTGGTGATGACCAACGGCTGCTTTGATATTTTGCATGCAGGCCATGTCACCTATTTGGCAGAAGCGCGTAAGTTGGGCGACCGCTTGGTTGTGGCGGTGAATGATGATGCTTCCGTGAAACGGCTGAAAGGTGCTGAGCGCCCGGTCAATACGCTTGCACAGCGCATGGCAGTGTTGGCGGGGCTTGAAAGCGTCGACTGGGTGGTGCCCTTTTCGGGGGAGACGCCGGAGCGGCTGATCTGCCACGTGATTCCCAATGTGCTGGTGAAGGGGGGCGACTATCGTCCCGAAGAGATTGCGGGGGGGGCATGTGTGATTGAAAATGGTGGCCGGGTCGAAGTGCTCGGCTTTGTGGATGGCTGCTCCACCAGTAGTGTGATTGATGCGATTCGACATGGGGTCGAACATGGCGAATAAGTTTTTGAGGATGAAGCGATGATTATTGTGACCGGTGGCGCAGGTTTTATTGGCAGCAATATTGTAAAGACGCTGAACGAGCGCGGCCGTGATGATATTTTAGTGGTCGATGACCTTAAAGAGGGTGCCAAGTTTCGCAATATCGCCGACTGTGAAATTGCTGACTATTGGGATAAAGATGACTTTCTTGCTTTTATCGAGAGCGGTAAAAATTTTCCGGTGACAGTCGATGCGGTCTTTCACGAAGGTGCTTGCTCCGCCACCACGGAGTGGGATGGTCAATACATGATGCGCAACAACTATGAGTACTCAAAGGCGCTGTTGCACTACTGCTTGCAGCATAAAATCCCTTATCTGTACGCCTCCTCTGCTTCGGTTTATGGCGCCGGCCCCAATTTTAAAGAGGCGCGTGAATTTGAGCAGCCGTTGAACGTTTATGGTTACTCCAAATTTTTATTTGATCAGTATGTCCGCCGTATCTTGCCCAAAGCCGAAAGCCAAGTGGTTGGGTTTCGTTACTTTAATGTCTATGGCCCACGTGAGCAGCACAAGGGGAGCATGTCGAGCGTTGCCTATCACCTGAATAATCAACTACTGGCGGGGGATGAGGTGGTGCGCCTATTTGAAGGCTGCGACGGTTACGGCGATGGTGAGCAGCGTCGGGACTTTATCTATGTCAGTGACGTGGTTGATGTAAACCTTTGGTGTTTTGAGCATCCAGAGTGCTCAGGTATTTTCAACCTCGGCACCGGCCGCAGTCAGAGTTTTAATGATGTTGCCAATGCGGTGATTCACTACCATAACAAAGGTAAGCTTGAGTACATCCCCTTTCCCGACCACCTAAAAGGAAGCTACCAGAGCTTTACCGAGGCCGATATGAGCGCGCTGCGCAGCGCCGGCTATCAGGCAGATTTCAAAAGCGTTGAAGCGGGCGTGCACGCCTATTTAGAGTGGTTGAATCGTTGATGGTCAGTAGCTTTGGGCTGCTGATGTCGTGATTGACCCCGTCTCCCCAAGACGTATCCTTGTGGTCGGCCCTTCATGGGTGGGCGATATGGTCATGGCGCAAAGTCTCTTTATGACACTGCAGCAGCGCTATCCAGCAGCTCAGATTGATGTGATTGCACCGACATGGTCGGGTGCTTTGCTGGGGCGGATGGCCGAAGTGAACC
>JALSHQ010000265.1 GCA_026982145.1 Gammaproteobacteria bacterium
CTCGCCCTGAGGTGATTATTCGTGAAGTGGATGGGAATAAAGAAGAGCCCTACGAGCAGTTAACCGTTGACGTTGAAGAGTCTCATCAAGGGACTGTGATGGAGAAACTGGGCACCCGCGGTGGCGACCTGAAAAACATGATGCCGGATGGTAAAGGGCGAGTACGCCTCGATTACGTCATCCCCTCGCGCGGCCTGATCGGATTTCGTACCGAGTTTCTTACCGCCACACAGGGCAGTGGACTCATCTACAATGTTTTTGATCACTACGGCCCACTCAAGAAAAATAACTTTGGCCAGCGCGTTAGCGGTGTACTAATTGCAAACGCACCGGGCAAAGCGCTCACCTACGCACTCTTCAACCTACAGGAGCGTGGACGCCTCTTTATCGGCCATGCCGAAGAGGTCTATGAAGGGATGGTGATCGGCATTCACTCACGCGATAATGACTTGGTAGTCAATGCTTTAAAAGCCAAGCAGCTCAACAATATTCGTGCCGCAGGTACCGACGAGAATCTGGTGCTAACGCCACCCATCCGAATGACATTGGAACAAGCACTCGAATTCATCGACGATGATGAGCTTGTAGAAGTAACCCCCAACTTCACCCGTGTGCGTAAAAAGAAGTTAAAAGAGAATGAGCGTAAACGGGCTTCACGCGCGGCTAAATAACAAAAAAGCCTGTAGTCGATTATCGACTACAGGCTTTTTCTTTTAAAACAATGGTGTGCTGGTCAGCAATACACCATCATCAATCGAATCGTTTAACCACCAGCGTTGCATTAGTGCCGCCGAAGCCGAAGCTATTCGACATCACGCAGTTCAGCGTCACATCATCCTGCCGCTGTTGCACTACTGGCATTCCCGCAGCTGCCGGATCAAGTTCATCAATATTGGCAGAGGCTGCAATAAAGTTATGCTCCATCATCAATAGCGAGTAGATAGTTTCATTAACCCCCGCCGCGCCAAGTGCATGACCCGTGAGTGATTTGGTCGCTGAAAATGGCGGAACATTATCACCAAAAACGTTACGAATCGCCTCTAGCTCTTTAACGTCACCCACAGGAGTGCTGGTGCCGTGGGTGTTGATGTAATCAACCGAGGCATCGACTGTCTCGAGCGCCAGCTTCATGCAGCGTGCAGCCCCTTCGCCGGAAGGTGCCACCATGTCATATCCATCCGATGTTGCGCCGTAACCGACCACTTCACCATAGATCTTCGCGCCGCGCGCCTGCGCACGTTCCAACTCTTCCAACACCACGACACCACCACCACCGGAAATCACAAAACCATCACGCTTAACATCATAAGTGCGTGATGCGGTCTGCGGCGCATCGTTGTATTTAGATGAGAGCGCCCCCATGCCATCAAACAGCACGGTCATACTCCATTCAACTTCCTCTCCCCCACCGGCAAACATCACATCCTGTTTGCCAAGCTGGATCTGCTCCATCGCATTGCCAATACAGTGGGCACTGGTAGAGCAGGCCGAGCTAATGGAGTAGTTAATCCCTTCAATCTTAAATGCGGTGGCAAGATTAGCAGAGGTGGTGCTGCCCATGGTGCGCGGCACCATATAAGGGCCAACGCGCTTCGCGCCACGGCTACGCATGGTATCAACCGCTAATACGATGTTTTTATTAGAAGCGCCGCCAGAGCCAACGATTAATCCTGAACGAGGGTTAGAAACGTCACCCTCCGAAAGGCCTGAATCTTCAATCGCCTGCTGCATGGCCAGATAGTTATAGGCCGCAGCCTCCCCCATAAAACGCAATTTTTTGCGGTCAATAAGCTCAGTGAGGTCTAGTTTAATAGCCCCATGTACGTGCGAGCGAAAACCAAGCTCCGCATATTCTTCACTGAACGCGATGCCGGATTTTCCTTCACGTAATGATTCCAGCACTTCATTTTTGTTATTGCCAATACTCGATATGATACCGATACCGGTAATTACGACTCGTCTCACTTAACCTTCCCCTCCCGCGCTTGGCTTTAAATACCTCAAAAATTCTCAGTTGAGGTAAACAGCCCGACTCGTAAATCCTTTGTAGAATAAATTTCTTTGCCATCTACTTCCATGACAGCATCAGCTATTCCCATCACCAACTTGCGCATGATGACACGCTTCAAATCGATCCGGTAGGTTACCAGCTTTTTCTCAGGCGTCACTTGCCCATAAAACTTAACTTCGCCTGAACCCAGCGCACGACCACGCCCGAGGCCACCTTTCCACCCCAGATAAAAACCCACCAGTTGCCACATCGCATCCAACCCAAGGCAGCCCGGCATCACCGGATCCCCTTTAAAATGGCAGTCAAAAAACCATAGGTCGGGGGAGATATCAAGCTCAGCAATGATCTGCCCTTTGCCATTTGCGCCGCCATCTTCGGTAATACTCACAATGCGATCGAGCATCAACATCGGCGGTGCAGG
>JALSHQ010000266.1 GCA_026982145.1 Gammaproteobacteria bacterium
GATGACCTGCTTTTTGCCACACGCCTTGCCTACAATTTCCTGAATAAAGAATCCAATCCAGGCTACTACACTAGCAGTACCTACTATGGTCAAGCAGGCAACATTTTAACGATTGGGCTTTCAGCGCAGAGCCAAGGTGATGGCTATGGGACAGCGGTAGATTCCGGCTCTTTTAAAGGCTATGCCGTTGATGGGCTGTTTGAAATGCCACTCTCCGGTGGCTCAGCACTCACCATCGAAGGTGAGTTTAAGGACTTTGAGGTGAGCACTAATGCTGCGGCGCCCACGTTCTCTATGTTCGACGGTAAGGCCTATTTTGGTACAGCAGCCTTTTTGATCGGCAATAGCAGTGGTGGAGGGAAGTTTCAGCCTTATGTGCGTTACACCAAGAATGATCCAACAGTCGGCAATGATAGCGATCTCACCGAGTTTGGGGTCAATTATGTGATTGCAGGGCACAACATGAAGTTGAACCTGAACTACACTAATGGTGATGCGAGTGCGAGTGGTGCCGCTGCAGCTGATGATGTCAAAACCGTACTTTTTGGTATGCAGTTCCAGATTTAACGATCCCGTTATTCTTCTAGGAGTGAATGATGAAACCTGAAAAATTAAGAAAATTGACTGTTGCGATAGCGCTTGCAGCTTCAACCATGGCGGCCAGCACCGCCTCTTGGGCTGAGACCATTAAAGTGGGTGTGCTGCACTCACTTTCGGGCACGATGGCAATCTCAGAGACCACACTAAAAGATACGATGCTGATGTTGATTGAGGAGCAGAATAAAAAAGGTGGCTTGCTGGGAAAACAGCTTGAAGCGGTTGTGGTTGACCCTGCCTCTAACTGGCCGCTCTTTGCGGAAAAAGCGCGAGAGTTGATCAGCAAAAATAAGAGTGACGTTGTTTTTGGCTGCTGGACATCAGTTTCGCGTAAGTCAGTACTGCCCGTTTTTGAGGAGCTGAACAGTATTCTGTTTTACCCTGTGCAGTATGAAGGCGAAGAGTCATCAGGCAATATTTTTTACACCGGCGCGGCGCCAAATCAGCAAGCAGTACCGGCAGTAGACTATCTGATCAACGAATTAGAGGTGGAGCGCTGGGTATTGGCGGGAACAGACTATGTTTACCCTCGCACAACGAACAAAATCCTAAAAGCTTATCTGGTCTCAATGGGGGTAGCGGAAGAGGATATTATGATCAACTACACACCATTTGGGCACTCTGATTGGCAATCTATCGTCTCTGATATCAAAAAATTTGGCAGCACAGGGAAGAAGACCGCAGTTGTCTCCACCATTAATGGTGACGCTAATGTGCCCTTTTACAAAGAGCTGGGCAACCAAGGGATTTCAGCAGAAGACATTCCTGTTGTTGCTTTCTCAGTCGGTGAAGAAGAGCTTTCAGGCTTGGATACAAAACCACTGGTTGGGCATTTGGCCGCGTGGAACTATTTCATGAGTGTTGAAGCTGATAGTAATGAAGAATTCATCGATAGCTGGCATGCTTATACAAAAGATAGCAAACGCGTTACCAATGACCCAATGGAAGCACACTACATTGGATTTAATATGTGGGTGAAGGCGGTTGAAAAAGCTGGAACAACAGACCCTGATGCGGTTAAAAAAGCACTCATTGGCGTCACCGTGCCGAACCTATCTGGCGGGTATTCTGCGATGATGCCCAATCACCATATTACCAAGCCCGTGTTGATTGGTGAGATCCAGAAGGATGGCCAGTTTGAGATTGTCTGGGAAACTTCAGGGCTGGTTGCAGGTGACGCTTGGTCTGACTACCTTCCTGGTTCGAAAGATTTAATTGCTGATTGGCGAGCGCCGCTTTCTTGTGGTAATTACAATGTGAAAACAGGTAAGTGCAGCGGTCAGGACCTCTAGAGAAAACAAAGTAAACGCAGTTTATTCAGGGTGTCGTGAGTCAATCACGATGCCCTGAATTTATTGATGAACAAGGTGTAGGTGTTGGCGTGATAGCGCTGATTTTAATCTCTATTTATAGCTTTAGGAACCTCTGATTTATTCATGAATTCGTGTCTTGCGCCTAAAATATCCATCTTCTGCGTTGCAAATCCTCGCAATAGCCCGCTATTACGTGCGATTCGCGCCTTGAAGCTGAAGATTTTAGATCACAACCCACTTCGCTCAGAATAAATCAGAGGTTCCTTTATTCTCAAACGAGAGCGTTGATATTTCATAATGGTAATCTGTCGACAGAAGAAACTGGTGACGCTGTGGTTGTTGTTTGGCTTTTTTTTGGGGTTGCTAGGCAGTGCTCATGCTGCCGCATTGACTGTTGAAGAGTCTTGGCTGGCGCTTACCGATAAGAGTTATGTGAAAAAAGGAAAGGCGGTAGAAACTATCGCAAAATATAACCCGAGGGAGACCATTACGGTATTCAACGCGATGCTTCATGGAGA
>JALSHQ010000267.1 GCA_026982145.1 Gammaproteobacteria bacterium
GATGATAGTGTGGGGTTTCCCCATGTGAAAGTAGGACACTGCCAGGATTTTATTCCAACCCCTATCCAGACTGCTGGGTAGGGGTTTTCTTTTGGGTGTGATGCGATAATAGGCTTATTATCTTCTCATTCAAGTGTAAGGTGATGGTATGAACGTCTTTATTACTGGAGCAAACCGCGGTATCGGTTTGGGGCTTGTAAAGCACTACCTGGCGCAAGGCTGCAATGTTTGGGCAACCCACCGAAGTGACCTAGGATTGCTTTCAGAGGTTCATAATAAACAGCTGCATCTGCTGCAGTGGGAGATCACTGAAGAGAAGAGTGAGTCACAGCTCAATGCACTCATGCTGCCTGATACTATCGATCTATTGATCAATAACGCGGGTGTCTATGGCTCTACAATAGGAGCAGGGCAGGCGCTGGATAGCGTGACCGGCGAAGCGATGATGGAGGTATTTAATGTCGACTGTGTGGGCGCGTTGCGTGTCACTCAGGCACTTGTTAGCCGCGTCATTGCCGCGCGTGGTGTGATCGCAAATATGAGTTCAAAAATGGGCTCATCGGATGATAATACGAGCGGCGGTTGTTATGCCTACCGTGCGGCAAAAGCGGCTCTTGTGATTGTCTCGCGATCAATGGCGGTTGACCTTGCACCAGAGGGAGTGAGGGTTATTACGCTGCATCCGGGGTGGGTCAGCACCGATATGACTAACCACTCTGGTTTGATTGATGTGGCTACCTCTGTGGCGGGGCTTACAGCGGTAATTTCTAATGTAGACCGCTACGACCCCGGCGCATTTATCGCGTATGACGGTAAGGTTGTGCCCTACTGAGAAGCATGCGCAAAAAGTGTGGCTACTGAATTTGCTTGTCAGCTTCAGAGCGCTCGATTTCCAGCGGTAGATTAAACGTGAAGGCGCTCCCTTTTCCTTCTCTTGAATTCACAGAAACCTCACCCCCCATAAGTTCCACGATCTGTTTCATCACCGAAAGCCCAATGCCTAAACCTTCGTGGCTTCTCGAGCGCGAGCCATCTTCTTGCGTAAAGGGCTCAAAAATATTCTCAAGTGCAGTAGGTGAAATCCCTTTTCCTGAGTCTCTGACTTCAAATCGAACTAGGCACTCTTGCTGATTGGCCGCTTGTACCCGCACATTCAAATGAACAAAACCGTCGGCAGTAAATTTAATCGCATTCTCGAGCAAGATTGAGATGACATGCTGCAAACAGCGCTCATCCCCCTTTACATTCACAGGTAGGTTACCAGGAATAGAGAGACTAAAATCTAAAGAAGCTTTGTTTGCCTCTTCTGAAAACTGCAGGCTTATAGTCTTCATGAGACTTTTAAGATTGAAGGGTTGCTCGGTAATAACAAACCGCTCCCCCTCAATTTTAGAAAGGTTAACGACGCCATTTACAGTTGTTAGGAAACGTTTGCCGCTCTCTTTTGCGAGGGTGACATATTCGGTTTGGTCTTGGTCTAATTTTGTCTCTGCAAGTAGGTCGATAAGGCCAAGCACTCCCGTCATCGGTGTGATCAACTCGTGGTTAAGATTTGCAATAAAGTCTGATCGCAGCTGGTCAGATTCGCGTGCTTCATGCAGTGCATTTCTAAGCGCTTTGTTGTTTTTGGCTATTTCTAATGCAGACTCGGCAAGGGAGGCCTGCATTGAATCGAGCGCCTGAAGCAGGCGGTTACTTTCATTTTCAGTGTTGCCGTATTTGATTGTATTAGTGTAGTTACCAGCGGTGATCTCGGTGGCAAAGTTGGTAGCCATAATAAGGGGCTGAATAACCGTTCTCTTAAGCAGGGTCACGATGATTGCAATAAGTGAGGTAAGCATAACGAGGATAACAATCGCAAGTGATGACAATGTTTTATCGGTGTCAGCTTTCAATCGCTTGAGCGCAAGTGCTTTTTCTGTTTTTAACTGCTTGACGAGGTGGTCAATCAGGGCTGTCGGGTAGCGGTCAATGCCGCGCACATGTTTGTCTACGGTAATATGCGGGTCATGTGCGGTTGATTTAAAAGCCGGGAGGGCGTCGCGGTAAAGCTGCCCTAGCCTCAAGTGAGCGGTTAGGAACTGTTGTGCTATTTTTTTACCATTAGAGTCGGCCTCAAGTTTTGAGACCAATAAATTGATCTGTTTTCGAGTACGCTTTTCTTCACTGATAAACTGGGCGAGGTATTGGTCATAAAAATTGCTATCCGTACCTCGCAAAAGAATGTTCTTCCACTCTTGTACTTGCTTCTTAAAATGAACCTGAGCGGTGAGTGCCGTTGACTCCATCGAGGCGTATTCGTCGCTGATCTGCAAGCTCTCATCCATCACTTTTTTGTAAGTGATGGCGCCGTAGAGTCCTACGCCTATTAACAGTGCGATGGTAAAGATAAAAAGTACGATCAGCGTTT
>JALSHQ010000268.1 GCA_026982145.1 Gammaproteobacteria bacterium
CGAACGGCGCAATTCGCCAATCAGCGCTTGATCGGCTTGACGATTACTGGAACCCAGGCGGACATAAACTCCCTGCTCAATGCCTTTCTTGTTTAAGTAATGGGGGCGTGAGTTACTAAGAAAGACCTCGACGACCAACAGGGTTTTATCCTCAACCGCCACCATTTCAATATTCGGCACCAGGCGGGGCGAGATGGAATCGGCAATCAGGCTGCTGAGTCGCTCTTCTTCATCCAGTGGATGTTCAACACCAACCCGCTGTTTGTCATCGCTGATGCCGATGACCAAACGACCGCCAGCAGTGTTGGCAAAAGCGACCAGCGTTTTCAGAATGGGGCTGGGTGAGGATAAGTCGCGCTTAAACTCTAGGGTTTTGCTTTCGGGTTGATTCAAAAGCTCGTTAATCAAACTCATTGAATTGCCCGCTTAAACATTTCAGTCTTTTCTTGCTCAGACATGCCATCAACAAGGCGGATATATGCGCCTTTGTATTCTGGATAATGGGCATTTTCAATGACAAAGGCTGTTGTTGAAACCACCTCACCACCAATGCTATCAAATGCCCGAGTACCAAGGTGAGCCATTGACAGAATTGTGTTCTGACCTAAAAGTTTAGAACGAAGCTTCTCGAAGGATGAGAGGAACATCCAGCTCTGCATGGTAATCATTGCGACAGCGCCCTTTAGCTGAACTAGCTCAAGGTTGCGCTCGATAAACATGGCAAACAGGTCAGACTTACTGTTTGGGTAGTTGTTCTTTACCCAAGTCCCTAACCGTGCATTCATCCCCTTCCCCCCCATATACGGCGGGTTAGCAATCACCACATGATATTTAGGGCTGAGATAATCAGCCTGTCGTAAGGCTTGCTTACACTGATCCACCACTTCACGATGCATAAAGGTCGGTGCATTTACAGATTTATCGTAAGCAATCAGTGCAATCAAAGCTTGTTGCGCCAATACAGTGGTAAGTTTTGGTCTGAGTAATGAACCAAAATTATCAGCCTCACTAAACAGAGTCAGATCATGAATCAATCTCTCACGATCTATACCCCCCCTATGTATGGCATCAACAATCTGTGTCCATTCGTATTCATCTGTGGTTCCCTTATTAATATTCTCCAACACGCAAATATTAGGCTGTATCCTCTTGCGAAAGAAACGGCGCTGTTTGGCGCGGGCTTTCATCGTCAAGGCAAAAGCAGCCAGTTCTCCGGCGCGTTCGTCGATCTCGATACCGTAGAGGTTGTGAGTGAGAATCTTTTCGGGGATATCGGATGGCTCGTAGCCTTCCTCTTCATAGATGGCATAGAGCAGGTCGAAGGCATAAGTCAGCATGTGGCCGGAGCCGCAGGCAGGGTCACAGATCTTGATCTCTTCAGGTGAAGAAACTTGAACCACAGATTCACACGGATTAACACAGATATTTTGTTTGTCTCTTAATCCGTGTTCATCTGTGTCCATCTGTGGTTCTGGCTTTATGTAATAGTCCATCTGCTCGATCAGCCGTGAGTTGGGATGATTGAGCATCCAGAGTCGGCCGAGGGAGTTCTCCACCAGGTAGCGCACGATCCAGTGCGGGGTAAATAACTGGGTGGCCGCTGGAATATTCTCGGGTGTGATCTTTCTGTTTTTCTTCAGCCCCGCAAACACATCATCCTTTTTCTCGGAGATATAAAACTGATAGAGCCAGCCAATAACTTCTACATCCTGACAAACATCGGAACTCATCGCTGTGCGGGTATTCGCTAACACGGAATTGTCTGAAAGCAGGTCATCGGGCATGAGTAGTTCGGTAAAGTCGTCAATGCGCTCAAACAGGAAAGGCATAGCCCGGTGCCAATCATTACAGACGGCCACTAACAACAGACGATAAGCCTCGCCTTGTGGGTCACGACTAGGCGCTTTGCCATCCAGCAACGCAAAAACCTGCTGCCGGATGTTGTCACTGACGCTCTCTTCATCGATATGCCCCATCTTGGCCTCAGCCAGGATCTCGGGTTGGAACTGCCCCTCGGCAGGCGAGACCACACCGATGCGGGTATAGCGGTTAACATCCATGAAGCGCAGGGCGCAAAAGCGGTTAAACCAAATATAGGCCACCCGTTCGACAACCTGTTCCTGGCCGTTTTCTTGAAGCTGTTTTTCCAGCTCGTTGACGGTTTTAATCTGCTCGCGCCGAGCGGCACTGTTCTCGGCCAACACCAGCTCAAGTTTGGCTAAAACCTGCGCAATCAGGCTACGACGAGCCGACTGGGCAAAATTTTTGAGTGTCGATGTTTCCATTATATTTGAATCCTTTTCCCATCACGGATTTCTGCGAGCAGTGCTTTGCGCATGGACTCCAAATAGCGCTCCACATCTGCTTCGTTGGCAAGCCACG
>JALSHQ010000269.1 GCA_026982145.1 Gammaproteobacteria bacterium
AATCGTCAATGGCGGCACCCTCTTTGAGAAACTCGGGGTTTGAGACAACATCAAAGTCAATTTCTACCCCGCGCTTTTTAAGCGCGTTGATTACTGTTTCACTGACTTTGTCAGCGGTGCCTACGGGTACGGTCGATTTATCGATGATGACGCGGTACTCGTTCATGTGTTCACCAATGCTTTTAGCAACAGCCTTAACGTATTGCAAATCAGCAGAGCCATCTTCATCAGGAGGCGTACCGACGGCGATAAATTGAAAGAGTCCATGAGCGACGCCGGTTTCAATGTCAGTGGTAAATGAGAGCCGTCCTGCACGGGTGTTATTGTGGATGATTTTTTCAAGCCCAGGTTCATATATCGGGATCTCTCCGCGGTTTAGCCTTTCGATCTTCTGCGGGTCGATGTCAACACAGATCACCTCATTACCCACTTCGGCCAGACAGGCGCCGGTGACCAAGCCAACATAACCAGACCCAAAAATAGTCACTTTCATCGATTAAATTCCATTTGTTAAAATTGGATTACCAAGGAGTAATATTAATGGTGTTATGATATTACATAAATGAGGTAGGCGGCGAGGTTTTAGCTGCAATTAGGTTTGCTTGGGGTTTTATTATTACCCGAAGGCGCCGCGTTTAGATCCGGCAATGGTTGGCCTGTGAGTTCAGTGATGTGTTGGCTAAGGAATTGCTGACGATGCCCGATATATAACTGTTTTTGAAAATCTAAAATGATCGATTCTATATTATGGTAAGAGTATTCAGGCACTATATTCCAACAGCCTTTGTTCTGCTTGGAGTGATTGAAGCCCTGATTTTGGTGCTATCGGTCTATTTGGGGGGGGCACTACGCTTTTGGGGGAGTGATGCCGCAATTAATTATGATGGCACTCTATTCGCCAAGTCATTGCTATTTTCTGGTGTGATGTTGAGTGCGATGACATTTATGGGGTTGTACCAACGCCATATGCGTGAAGGCGTTGAGGGTGTTTTGCTGCGGGTGGCGGCCGGCCTAGTTTTGGGGCTTCTGTTATTAAGTATCGTTTTTTATCTATTGCCTAGTGCCACGTTGGGTCGAGGTGAATTAGCACTATCTTCGATTATCGCATTGGTCTGCATTATTGCAGTTCGATTTTTGTTCGTTCGATATCTGGATGATGATACTGGCAATCGGCGTATTTTAGTATTAGGTGTGGGCTCAAGAGCGATGGCGATTAATAATCTGTTGCGCCGCAAAACGGATCAGCGTGGCTTTACCATTGTCGGGTATGTGAAATTCCCGGGTGAACGTGTCATGGTTGAACAAAGCATTATTCAGCATGATGTCACGCTGCTGGAGTTATCAGCGAAGCATCAAATAGATGAAATCGTGGTTGCGATTGAAGATCGGCGCAAAAGCTTTCCGATGCATGAGATTGTTGATTGCCGTATGAGTGGTGTCGATGTCGTCGACCTGCTGACATTCTTTGAGCGCCAAACAGGCAAGGTGATGATTGACATCTTGAACCCCAGTTGGCTGGTCTTTTCTGATGGCTTTAAGTACGGTGCAATGAGGGTTTATTCAAAGCGAGTTTTCGATATTATTGCGAGCCTGTTGCTGTTATTGCTCTCGCTGCCTGCCATTGTGGTGACGGTCATTGCAATTTTACTTGAAGATCGAGGGCCGATACTCTATCGCCAAGTGAGGGTGGGGGAGAATTGGAAGCTTTTTCAAGTGTTGAAGTTTCGCAGCATGCGGGTGGATGCAGAGGGAGATGGAAAGGCGCAGTGGGCTGTGAAAAACGATAACCGTATCACGAAAGTGGGCGGAATTATTCGCAAGCTCAGGATTGATGAGCTGCCGCAAATTGTTAATGTTTTGAGGGGTGACATGAGCTTTGTCGGCCCGCGGCCTGAACGCCCTGTGTTTGTTGAACAGTTGTCGGAAAGTATTGACTACTATTCAGAGCGCCATCGTGTGAAGCCAGGAATAACGGGGTGGGCGCAGATATGCTATCCCTATGGTGATTCGGAGAAGGACGCTTATGAGAAGCTGCAGTTTGATCTCTATTACGTTAAAAATTACAGCCTTTTTCTTGACCTGATTATCCTGTTTCAAACTGCGGGCGCAGTGTTATGGGGAAAAGGTGGTCGCTGACCTCTGCTCTACCGAGGGTACTGGGCAACCCAGTTTAACGCTTGCCTTTTTCAGGGCGTCATCAAGTAAAGCTTCATATTTATGTTAATGCTCACCAGTGATCTGGGGGCGTTGGGCTATGGCCTGACGGCGCTGGCCTTCACTACTTTCTGGTTGATGTTGTTGACGGGGTGGAAAAAACGACCTCAGGGGTTATACCTATTAACCTCAGTTGCAGTCAGCGTGCTGTGGGCAGCGACCTCGG
>JALSHQ010000270.1 GCA_026982145.1 Gammaproteobacteria bacterium
CCAACATTTCTTAAATTACGGCGCAAAGGTGTGCCGCCTGCAGAGCGTGTGCTGAACAGGCGGTTAAAGAGCGTTCGTTTATTGCCGAAGGCAGGGTCAATATTCATCGACTCGATGGGGAGCCCAACGTCATCAATATTATTGATGGTGCCGTAACCAACCCTTACCCCAGTGACATTTTGAAGCGATTGGCTGATGGCATACTTCACAACAAATTCACGACTGCGATGGTAGGTGAACCAGTTAGCAAAACTTTGCTTGAGTGCGTCCGCGGTTGTGTTCCACTGCGCAGCATCTGCGTTGGTAACTCTTGCAATTTGATACTCAGTCTCTTCGCCGTTATCAAAAAATCCGTCGTTATCGGTATCTTCCCAAGTATAAAAGCGGAAACCGTCCCAGTTACCATCGCCATCGCGATCAATGCGGTCTCGATTGCCACCAGTTAACCCGGAGGTGTGTTGAGTGAGGTCAATCCACTCAGAGGGGTCATAGGGGTCATTCGGGGCGTTGGTAAGGTCCGCATTGGTATATGCATTTCCATTATCGTCAACACCGCCCCATGGTTTGTATGTCTTAAGCGGGTCAAAATAGAGTGGGTTAAAGGCGCTGTTGCGGAAGCGCCACGCTTCATCATCAGCCACACGACAATCGTTATCGCCACCACTTGTATAAGAGTTATTGTCAAAATTAACGGCGTATAAGTTCCACCAACCCGTGCAGTCGAAGTCACCATCACTGTCATCATCGCGCCACGTATAGCCGCCGTCTCCCGCTGCATTAGTGCCATCAGGTTGAGCACTATAAACGAGGCCGTTAACGGCATTTGTCATGGCTTCCCAATCCATGCTGCCTGAGTCATCATTAAGAATCATGATGTTGGATTCAACCGCGGGGCCGACATAAAGTGGTGTCTGCTCAAGTGCACCGGGCGCTGCATTGGCGCTGCTGCTCAGTGCCAATAACAGGGTGACGGTTAACGTTATCAGTGGTTTTTTCGCATTCATAATTATGCTTCCTGTCTAAATATTAGATGGACCTAGAAGTCGCGGACAAAATTGGAGCGGAGGAGGACAACAGCGCTATCGGTACCGCCCGTACCACGAGCCGTCACACGGAATGCGTGCGGCGTGCCGAGGGAGTCCACGGAGTCATAGCTGACAATATCAAGGCTATCATCCGCTTCGCTGATGGCACCGATGTGTTCGATGATAAACCTAGGTTGTGAGCCAACACCTGTGTATGTATCGCGATAGGCGATTGAATTGGCCCATGTGGCTTGAGCAAGCGGGTTAGGATTTGTGCCCATGGCATAAAGGCCTTCTTGCGGGTCTCCATTAAAGGCAACAGCAAGCGAGTTGATGGTGTTGGCGAGGTAATCTTCTCCATCGAGCAGTGCCGTCTCAGCGGCTTCCATCGCCAGCATTGTGTCGCGAGCGTTGCCTGCCATTTTTTCTTCCATGATGCTGCTGCGCATGGAGGTGACACCAATTAATGTCATGACGACCAGCAACATCAGGCTAACGACCAATACGGCGCCTGTTTGCTTTGAGTGAGATGGGCGATGTCTGTTCATGAGCGTCATCCTAGGGTGTTAGTTGTCGATGAGTCGGTTGCGAATAGAGGCTGTGGTGGTATAGGTGCGGCTGATGCGGCCAAAAGTGTTATCAGATCTAATAAGGTCTCGCAGTGTGATAAGCGTTAGGGTGATGCGAATGCTAACAACATTGTTCATGACTAAGCCTGCTGCACCGGCTGGTAGGTAGCGATTGGCAGTGAGGTCGCCATCGGTGTCTTCACCAAAGAGAATTTGCATATTTTGCACCCCTTCGACCAGTTCAACATTATTGCCGTTTTCATTTCGAAAGAGGGCGGGTTCACCGCTGGCACCGGGTAAAATCGAATAAGTAACGCTTTTAACACGATAAAGCGTGCCGCTGTTGTTGTATTGAGCCCCCGGAAACGTATTGTTACCAAAGCCAGGGTTATTGCTGCCGAGGCCTGCAATCACCGTGGCATCGGTTCCTGGGTTTGACGTGGTTACTTCAATCACATCTGCTTTTTCACAGTCGGTTGCTATAACGACATCACCATCGTCCAGCCCGTGGTTAACGGTGGTGAGATCGAAGGTGGCGGATGCGAGCGCATGTGACACAATCCCGATCCCTTCACCGTAGGCACCTTGCAAGGTGAGGGTGTCAGAACCGTTTAACCCAGTATTATTGGCACCGGCTATTGTGTTGTTAGCCCAAGGGTTAACAGGGTGTGCGGCGGGGGTGTTGGGTGGATTGGGGGGATTGAGGTGATTGGTGACATCCACCGCAGCATTGGCGCAGCCCCAAAAATCAGCCATGCGAACCTCTCGGGCGAGAAAATCCATGGTAAAGCGCCCATTTTCTTGAACACGTGAGAGCTCTTCGGTCACGCGGTAGGTCTGTTTATTGCCGATGAAAATCTGCACCACGCCCGCCAGCATTGTGAGGCTGATGGTGATGGCGACCATCAGCTCAACCAAAGTCATGCCGTGTTGTTGTTTCTTGCGTGCGAGAGTGTTCATAGCAGTGTTACGCTCAAAATGATGCATTTAAGGTCGGCGGTGTTAGCCGGGTCGCAACCTGTGCCAACAGGGGCAACGTTGGCAGGGCCAGCAGGGCCAGCGGCAGAATTGCGCCGTTCATCCCAGCGCACGGTAATCGTGAAATCAACGCCATTACCTACCACGGTGCCCGTCCCAGAGGGGAGTTCTTGAGCGAGCGTGGTGTTCCACTCAAAGGCATCATAATCGGCCATTTGAGCAGGGGTGCAGCCCACCGTGATGCAGCCTGGATCCAGCGGGGTGCCGTTGATGTTGTCATATTCGTTGTCGCTGACGCCAGCGATGTTGGCGCGCATGCGTTCGGCCATGTCATTGGCCATCAACGTTGCTTGGCTTTTAAGGTAAGCGTTGTGGTTATTAATCATACTGTTGGCTTGAAGCCCGGCAAGGCCAAGTAACCCTATCGAAAAGATGACGAGTGTGACCAGTACTTCAATCAGCGTAAAGCCAGTGTTTGATGGGTGTTTGCTAGGTTGTCTCATGTCGCTATCCTGCCTCTATTGCGGATGATTTAGCAGCTAGTGGCCGTTGCAATAACGGTGGGGTCATTAGCGGGCGCGGTTCTGACCTGCCCTGATGCACTGAGTACAATCGCACGTGCGTTAGCACCCAAGCCCCGGCTGTCGCACAACACTAAGGTACCTGTCTGCGTGCCCCCCCCGCCCACCATTTGTGAAAAACCATTGCCGGCATAGGAGATGTAGCTGGCAACATTACCACTGATGCCGCGGAGGGTATTGCCAGGGACAAATGCATTATATATACGAAGAATAACATCTGTATTGTTGACGACTGCATCACTGTTGCTGTCGGTAAAGATAATCCACCCTTGTTGCCAGTCCCCCGCCGCCGTACAAGTGGCGCTGTCTGCGCTTTTGCAGATGGTGATTCTGTCGCCGCGTTTGACGGCTTCACTGCGCGCCATGTTGAGCGAGCTTACAAACTCATTAGTTTGGGTGACGACGCGGTTGTTCTGCACCATCTCAATAAAGCTGGGCACGGCTTGAGACATCATGATGGCGGCGATCGCCAGTGTGATAATCAACTCGGTTAAGGTGAAACCTGTCTGTGTTTTGTTCATGAGATATGTTTTAGCATTCATGGTTTTTCCGGTCACGTGAAAGGCGACGAGCTGTTATATTTGTCCGATAAACGGTCGTTTGCGGTAAAATTCGCAGGTTTTCAGACGAGTTCAAGGTTATTTATCGGCGAACGAACGGGTTTCTTTTGGGCTAAATGAGGTGTGTGTGGCGAAAAGCGTAGGAATGCAATGGTAAGCAAGGCGACGGCAGACTGTTTGATTGTAGGCGGTGGGCTGATTGGGATGCTGAGCGCATATGAGCTGGTGCAGGCCGGGGTGCGGGTGGCGATATTGGAGCGGGGGCGTACTGGGCAAGAGTCCTCATGGGCAGGTGG
Organism: Gammaproteobacteria bacterium; assembly: GCA_026982145.1. GTDB lineage: Bacteria > Pseudomonadota > Gammaproteobacteria > SZUA-140 > SZUA-140 > SZUA-76. The sequence goes on from JALSHQ010000270.1 coordinate 4,010, forward strand.
GGGTATCCTCTCGCCACTTTACCCGTGGCGCTATCCTGATGCGGTGAGTGCGCTGGCGCACTGGGGGCAGGCACGTTATCAGGCGCTGGCCGGCTCGCTGCATGAGCCGTCGGGCATCGACCCAGAATGGCAACAGAGTGGCTTATTGATGCTGAACACCGCAGAGCAGCAAGAAGCCGTTGCTTGGGCCGAGCGCTATGGAGCGGTGCTTGAGGTGTTGTCGGCGGAAGCCGCCGCGCGTTGCGAGCCGGCCATGCAAAGCGATAGTGGTGGTGCACTCTGGATGCCTGAGGTGGCGCAGATCCGCAATCCTCGTCTGTTATCCGCGCTGCGGGTGGCGCTTGAGCAGCAAGGTGCCGTGTTTGAAGAGCAGACGGAAGCATTGGCCTTGCAGCATCGTCATGGGCGTATAACAGCGGTTGAAACATCAAAAGGGGTGCGCCATGCGGGCAAGGTCGTGATCGCGGGTGGGGCGTGGAGTGGGCAGCTTTTAGGCGATACCCGGTTGTCGATTGCTGTGGAGCCGGTGCGTGGCCAGATGTTGCTCTATAAAGCAGCGCCGGGGCTGCTGAAGAGAGTTGTACTGGCGAAGGGTCACTATGCGATCCCGCGTCGTGATGGCCATATATTAGTGGGCAGCACAGTGGAATACGCCGGCTTTGATAAGTCGACCACTGTAGATGCGGCTACCGCTTTGCGCCGTATCGCTGAGCAGTTAGTGCCCGCATTGGCAGGGGTAGCGGTGGTGCGCCACTGGGCAGGTTTGCGCCCGGGCAGTGCCGAGGGAATTCCTTATATTGGTGAGCACCCCGAGATTGCTGGGCTCTATGTGAATACCGGGCACTTCCGAAATGGGGTGGTATTGGCGCTGGCTTCAGCGAAATTATTGGGTGATCTGCTTTTAGAGCGCACGACAGATTTTGATGCAACTCTCTATGCTATTGAAAGATAAGTAGTATTTCACTAGCGTTAGAAGAGAAGTTGTTTCGTCGAGCCCCTTCTTTTATACTGCCCCGCTTGCTTGGAATGGTTGCTGCTTCTAGGCTTGGCCGGGGTAGCTCAGTTGGTAGAGCAACTGATTCGTAATCAGTAGGTCGGGTGTTCGATTCACCTCTCCGGCACCACTTTATTTTTATATCTCCGAGCTTACTTGCCGTGGCGCCTACTCTCTGCCGGTAACCCCAGCCTCTTTATATTCTTCGATAACTTCATTAAGGGCTACCTGAGCGGCAATTTTGTCTGCAAATGGGCCATGCGCTTCGCCACCCCGCACCAAAAAATACCAGCCGTCATTGTGGCCGCTGCCATTTTTATTAACGAGTGAAGATTGATAAAAGAAACGGTCGCTTCGGTAAAAAGGAGTCTCTTGATTGCGGGGGGGTGGCTCGTGATCTTTAGGAGTGAAAAAGCTCTTCTTTATTTTTTTCCACATGGTTGGTCTCGCTTATCGGTTTCCTGAGTTTAAACGGCCGAGATACCCTGCTCAGATGTTCGCAGGGCATGGTAACGCGCTATCTGAAACATATAGCGTCATTTTGCTATGTGACTACAGTGATAATTTTGTTGG
>JALSHQ010000271.1 GCA_026982145.1 Gammaproteobacteria bacterium
TTATCTTGCAGCAGCTCAAGCCGGTGACCAAAATCGCGGGAAAAATTCGCCTGCTCTGACTTGCTTTGAAGCAACTCATGTACCAGATTAAGCGCGGTCATCACCGCGATGCGATCCATGCCTATCACCTTGCCGGTGTCGCGCACTTCCCTCATTTTATCACTCAGGTAACTGGCCGATTCCAGCAGCGAAGCCTGCTCAGACTCAGGGCAAGCGATGCGGAACTCTTTATCCAACACTTTTATCGTAATGGGTACACTTTCACCATTCACAATTCGGACTCCATGTGCTTCAAACGTGTAATCATTTTTTCCATTTTATCGCGTGCGAGATAGTTCTTTTCTGCCAATTGACTCTGCTCTGCCAATAGCTGTGAACGTTCGTTGCGCAATTGAACGTTCTCCTGCTGTAACCGGTCGCAGATATGCACCAGTTCATCAATCGAGAATTCCAGTTTTTTGATCTTTTGCTCTTCGCAAGAGAATGATTTTTCAGTCGTCATGGGGGTCAATATAAAGTGCGCTCTCCACCGGGTCAATCTCTGTAGACTGTGGAATCCACCACAGAGATGGTAGCATCTCTCTTTATGAACTAGGGCATTCAGCGCTGAAGCGCTATCCCCTTGTTTTGCTGGCGGTTAATGTATGTTGATTTCATATGCGCCATTGTTTGTGCTAACAGAACCAAATGTATGACGTAAAAAAGCATGGAGTAGAGATGGAGATTTCAAACGTTGAGGACGCACTGTCGTGCCTTGGCCTAATGGTCAGCGCCACTGCCGGGCACGGCCTGCTATGTGGGCTTATTTGCGCTCGCAACTATGTTGAGTGTGAGGCGTGGGTGGCATTGATGGATGAGGAAAACCTAGATCAACTCACATCCAGTGACCCCGAGGCACTCATCGCCGCCGGGAACAGTCGGCTACGTCACCCGGAGGCCGCTGAAGAGAGCACACTACTGCAACAGCTTCATCGCGAAACACTGCGCCAGTTTGGCAATGGTGAGTATGACTTCTATCCGCTACTACCCGATGACGATGCACCACTGCAACAGCGCACCGAAGCACTGGCAGAGTGGTGCCAATGCTTTCTGTTTGGCATTGCCGCAGGGGGCGTCAAAGATTTCTCGACGTTACCGGAGCCGGTGGATGAGATCTGCCGTGATCTGGTCGATCTTTCACAAGCCGGGCACGGCCCAACAGAAGAGATAGAACAAGATGAGTTTGCCTACGTCGAATTGGTCGAATATGTGCGCGTGGGGGTACAGTTGATCTTTGAAGAGCTTCACTCTGCAAGCGATGATGAACCGCGCAAAAACAAAGTGCTGCATTAACCGTTGATAGGCAGATAATCGCATGAATAAAAAAGAATACCCCAAGCGCCGCCGCCGATTGATGCAGATGATGGGTCATAACAGCATCGCCATACTGCCCGCAGCCCCCTTGTTAACGCGTAACCGTGACGTTGAGCACCCCTACCGCCCCGACAGCAACTTCTATTACCTCAGTGGCTTTGATGAGCCTGATGCGGTCATTGTGCTGGTGCCGGGCAGACCTCAGGGTGAATACATCCTCTTCTGCCAAGAGCGCGATCCGAAAATGGAGATGTGGAACGGGCCTCGCGCCGGGCAAGAGGGGGCGTGTGAAACGTTCGGTGCCGATGACGCCTTTCCCATCGATGATATTGATGAGATTCTCTCTGGCCTGCTGGAAGATCGTGAGAAGGTTTTTTACACCATGGGTTTCAGCGCCGAGTTCGACCACAAAATGATGGAGTGGCTCAATCTGGTACGCGAAAAATCACGCGTCGGTATTCACGCCCCGAATGAATTTGTGGCGCTGGATCACTTGCTGCATGAGATGCGCCTCTACAAGAGTCGCAGCGAAATCAAAACCATGCGCGATGCTGCCCGTATCTCGGCCAAAGCGCACTGCCGTGCCATGCAGATGTGTCAGCCGGGCATGATGGAATACCAACTAGAGGCAGAACTGCGACATGAGTTTGCCCAGCACGGCTGCCGAGAGCAAGCCTACCAAGCGATCGTTGGGGGTGGCCACAACGCCTGCGTGCTTCACTATATAAAGAATGACGCGATGCTCCAGGCGGGGGAACTGGTGCTCATTGATGCCGGTGCTGAGAAACAGTGTTATGCCGCCGATATCACAAGAACATTCCCCATTAACGGCACTTTTTCTGAGGCTCAAAAAGCGATCTACGAAGTGGTGCTCGCCGCACAAGAAGCGGCCATTGAAGCGGTCAAGCCGGGTAACCACTGGAATGACCCTCACGACGCGGCAGTTCGCGCCATCACAAAAGGGCTAAAAAAACTGGGGCTCATTAAAGGTGACCTGCGCACGCTGATCAAAAAGGAGGCCT
>JALSHQ010000272.1 GCA_026982145.1 Gammaproteobacteria bacterium
TATTTTGATTCCTGCCGCACAGAGTAACCAGATACATAAAGGGAATGCCGCGCGCATTAAGGCCAAGCTGGTGGTGGAGGCGGCGAATGGGCCGACCACGCCGAGTGCCGATGAAATTTTGTTTAACAATGGCGTTCACCTGTTGCCCGATATTCTGGTGAATGCCGGGGGGGTCGTGGTGAGTTACTACGAGTGGGTGCAAAACTTTGAGCATGAGCAGTGGGAGCTGGAGGTGGTTAACCGCAAGCTACAGCATAAAATCCACAAAGCAGTTGATCGCGTGGTCGATCGTTGGGGGGAGCTTTCTGCTCAACAGCAGCAAGCATCCTCGAAAGAAGAAGAGGGTGAAGCTTGTGCCTGTACCCCCATTGATCTGCGCACCGCAGCACTGGTGTCATCCATAGAGCATCTGGTTAAGGTGACATTGGCACGTGGCATCTGGCCTTGAAGCAGCGCTAAACTGATCACTTCAAGCGCCGATAGGCTTATAGCTAAGGGGTAATAACTGTAAATCAGGGAGTCAAAATGAGCGAGCGCACCATGAGTATTGCGGATCTGGCGGTGACCTTTATCGAACCCTCTTCCACCCAGCAGCGGGTCATTGCCGGTCATTTGAGCAAACTCGGGCTGAGTAAAATAGACTGGTTTAAAGATGGCCACTCAGCGTTAAAAGACATGCACCAGTATCAACCCGATCTAGTCGTGAGCGCGATGCACCTGCCGGACATGAGCGGCACAGAACTGGTGCTGAAAATGCGAGAAGATGATGCGTTAGAACATATCCCTTTTATGGTGGTCTCCAGTGAGCATTCTGATGAATACTTGGAGCCAGCACGGCAAGCCGGGGTCGTGGCCATTCTTTCCAAACCGTTTGACCCGGAAGATCTGAAAAAGGCGCTCTACTCCACGCTTGAATTTATCGAGCCAGATAACGCAGTGCTGGATGACGTTGATCTAGACGAATTATTAGTGTTGGTGGTGGATGACAGCATCACGGCGCGCAAACATATTTGCCGGGTGTTAAATAACTTGGGCATTGAAAACATTGTGCAAGCGGTTAATGGTAAAGAGGCACTGCAGTGCATGGAGCGCCAACTGTTCGACCTAATTGTCACCGATTACAACATGCCCGAGATGGATGGGGAGGAGTTAACCCGCTATATTCGTGAAAAGGGGTTGCAGAAATCGATTCCGATTTTAATGGTGACCAGTGAAGCGAACCACAGCCATCTTGCAGGAATCAAACAAGCAGGGATTTCAGCGCTATGTGATAAACCGTTTGAGCCGGGTGAGGTGAAATCATTGATCAAAAAAATATTGAGTGAATAGGAAAAGAGTATGGTTGATCACAACAACTTAAACCCCTCGCTGGCGAACATCAGTGGTTATCATGCGCATGTCTATTTTGATGCAGCGACGCTTGAGCAGGCGCGACAATTGTGTGAAGGCGCTGCTGATCTGTTTAGCATTAAGATGGGAACGTTGCACCAAAAAGCGGTCGGCCCGCACCCGCGCTGGAGCTGCCAGCTCACGTTTACCCCTCAACAGTTTGCATCGGTTGTGCCGTGGCTAGCGCTGCACCGTGAGGGTTTGTCAGTCTTAGTGCACCCGCAAAGTGGTGATGACCTGCGTGATCACCGTGATTACCCAATCTGGATGGGGCGGGTGGAGCCGCTCGATCTCAGTCGCTTTAGCGAATAGTTTTTTCTCCGTTTAACTTATGGGTGCCGGCAGCGTCTTGCCCATATTAAGAATCCCATTGGGGTCAAACTGCTGTTTGATCTGCCGCATCAGGCCAAGGGTAATTTCATCAATTTCACGCCCTACAAACGCTCGCTTTACCAAGCCAACGCCGTGCTCGCCGGAGATCGTTCCGTTGAGTTTCAATACCAGTTCAAACACTGCATCGAGGCACTGTTCTGCATTTTTCATCTGCGCTGGATCATCGGGGTCGAGCAACAAATTGGTGTGGAGATTGCCGTTGCCGGCGTGGCCAAAATTCACAATCGGAATGTCGTACTGCTTTGAGAGCTGTTGCAAGCCGCGAATCAATGCTGGCAGGTGTGACACCGGCACCACAATGTCTTCATTAATCTTTTTGGGCGCAACATTACGCAGCGCGGGTGATAGCGCCTTGCGGGTGTTCCAGAGTGCCTGAATCTCTTCGGCGGTGGCCGCAGCGGTGAGTTCAATTAAGCCACGGTTGCGAGCGGCGCTACTGACTTTTTTGACCGCCTCATCAAGACTCGCTGCAAGGCCATCGACCTCGATCATTAACATCGCCCCCGCCCCTTTGGGGAGGTTGGATTTTGAATAGTTGCGAATCATTTCAATCGCCGTGCCGTCAATAAACTCCAGCGCACAG
>JALSHQ010000273.1 GCA_026982145.1 Gammaproteobacteria bacterium
GTGCCAAGAGCCAGTGTGAACTGGCGGAGATCAACTACAGTAAGTTTCGCAGCCTCGCAGCCGAATACCCCGACATCCTCTTTGCGCTCTCCTCGCAGATGGCGCTGCGACTGCGCCGCACCAGCAACATGGTGGGACGACTCGCGTTTATGGATGTCGCCGGGCGCATCGCAGGCACCTTGCTTGATCTCTGCAAAGAGCCCGATGCAATCACTCACCCTGATGGGATGCAGATCAAAATCACCCGCCAAGAGATCGGGCGCATCGTGGGCTGCTCTCGCGAAATGGCTGGGCGTGTGTTGAAAAGCATGGAAGAGCAGAATTTGCTCACCGCTCAGGGAAAGACGATTGTTGTCTTTGGTACTCGCTAAAGCGCACCATTCAACCTGAAAACGGCGCGGTTGATTTATCAACCGCGCCGTTTTTTGTTTAGCGCTCCGCAATCGATGTTAGAAGCGAAAGCCCAACTGTAACGAACCGCCCACTTCATCATCATTGCCCGCGACGGCCACATCGATATGAACACCCAGTGGCGACAACCCAAACCCGGCCGTCACAATGCTGGTGTCACTATCACTCATGTTGTGGCGATAACCGGCGCGCAGTTGAATCGTGTCCCACGCATCAAATTCAACTCCGATGCCGGCATATTGTGTTTTAGAGTCAAAGCCGGTTGACTCACTCTCGTTCAAGTCAAGATCAAAGGCCACCGTTGTCCACTCGGTTTGATGCGAGAGACCCATGCGCGCCTGAGGCTCAAGTTTGATCACATTGCCCAACGCTGTCTGGTAATCCTGAGCAATTAAATTTCTGATCACCAAACCACTCTTCCAGCCGTTATCAAAATCCTTAGCGATGCCGAAATCGATATTAAAATCAGCATACTCTTTTTTACCTTGGTCAGAATCAAACTCCGCAGTGTTCACATCAACCCGGTAGTCAAAGGTGGTCACCCTTAAATATTTTGGCGTGATGCCAAACGCGACGTCATGCCCCCCCACATTAAACTCCCGCGCTAATGAAAGGCTCACCTCTTGGATCACGGCGCCACGCACACTCATATTGGAGGTCAGCTGATCAACCACATTGTTGCCATTGAGCACCTGATCGGTGATTGCAGGATTAGCGGCTAACGCCACCACGGAGGTGTTCCCATCGTTCACTACCCTGTTAACCAGTGTGTTGTCTGCATCGGTCACGTTTAATAGCCCTCCTCCAATGCCCCAAGCATTCACGGTAAGTGCCGCACCAAACCGCTTGCTGGGAATACCCACGACAAAACCACCACTCATCTCAGCCTGCACCGCTTTGTTCGACAGTTTGTTGAGTTGCGTTAGGAGCGAACCCGCTGCTGTGGCTACCGCAACGGCATTGGCACTGGTTGGGTTAGCGTTAAACGTATCGACCGATGCCGTCAGGTTGGATTCAAGGTTGGCATCCTGATAAGTATCCACTTCATCCATCACGTTATCCCGGTCCATAAAGCGGCCGCCCACCACCGGGAACTCCAGCGAAAAATCCTCGCCCTCTTTGGCTGCGGAGAGCAGCGCCGGGTTCATATATCCAGCATTAGCACTCGTGCCAGAGGCCACACCCGTGCCACCCATGCCGTATGAGCGAGGGTCAAATGAGTTAAATGGAACCGCAGCCACCGAACCCGCCGCTGTGAATAAAATGCCACATACGGTGGCTTGTAGGATTCTCTGAGACATCACACCTTCCTTTATGGTTAGTCTATCTGTCAGTTATCGACGGCAGACCCAATCCGCTTTAACCGCCCGCGAAACGACTACGCAAAAAGTTCGGCCAGACGCCCGCCGGGTTCTTCACAGCGCATGAACGCCTCACCGACCAGAAAGCTGTTAACACCATTGCCGCGCATCAACTCAACATCCTCTCGTGTGCGGATGCCGCTCTCTGTGATCACGATACACCCCTGCGGCATCGCTGCCAACAGGTCTATCGTATTTTGTAACGAGACCTCAAAGGTTTTAAGATTACGGTTATTGACACCAAACAGCGGCGTTTTCACGACTTTGGCGCGTTCCAACTCTTCACGATCATGCACCTCAACCAGCACTGCCATGCCGAGTTGCTCGGCAAGCGCTGCGAGTGCAACCAGCTGTTTGTCGTTAAGCGCGGCAACAATCAGCAAGATACAATCTGCCCTCATTGCACGCGCTTCATAGACTTGGTACTCATCGATGATGAAATCTTTACGAATCACCGGCAATGCGCAAGCACCACGCGCCTGTTGCAGATAAGCCTCACATCCCTGAAAAAAGTCATGGTCGGTTAACACCGAGAGACAGGCCGCTCCCCCTTTTTCATACGATATCGCAATCTCGGCGGGGTTAAAATTTT
>JALSHQ010000274.1 GCA_026982145.1 Gammaproteobacteria bacterium
GAACCGCTTGCGCTTTTGGCATCAATGGGCGATCTTTCTGTAGCAGAAAGGTGAGCGCAGAGGCGACATCGTTGGGGCTGATGTTCTGCTCCTGCTCGATCTGCATCAACACCTCGTTAAAGAAGGTCAGATCTTCTGATTCGATGGTGTCGATAATCTGCTGTTTAAATTCGGTAACACGCTTGTTGCTGACCGCTTCAATCGATGGCAACTGCATGCGCTCGATCTTTTTATTGGTGGCGCGCTCAATCGCACGCAGCATGCGAGTCTCACGCGGTGCAGCAAAGAGGATCGCCGTGCCCTTGCGTCCAGCTCGGCCGGTGCGGCCAATGCGGTGTACATAAGCTTCCGTGTCATACGGAATATCGTAGTTGATCACGTGGGTGATGCGTGGCACATCGAGGCCGCGCGCCGCCACATCGGTGGCTACAATAATGTCGATCACCTTCTTTTTAAGCTGAGTAATGGTGCGTTCACGTAGCGCCTGGGTGACATCGCCGCTGAGCGCCGCACAGGCGTAACCGCGCGCCTCCAGTTTTTGTGATAGCTCAGCAGTGGAGTTTTTAGTGCGCACAAAGATGATTGCAGCATCGAACTCTTCCACTTCGAGAATACGGGTCAGGGCATCGAGCTTATGCAGGCCGCTCACCTGCCAATATTTCTGATCGATGGTATCAACAGTGGTGGACTTTGATTTGATCTTGACCGTCTTTGGGTTTTTCAGATAACGGTCAGCGACCTTGCGGATCACATCCGGCATGGTGGCTGAGAAGAGCGCGATCTGGCGGGTCTCCGGTGTCTGCTCCAGAATCCATTCGACATCATCGATGAACCCCATTTTCAGCATCTCGTCGGCTTCATCGAGCACGAGTGCCTTTAGGCCAGCGAGTGACATTGTCTTGCGGCGTAGATGGTCCATCACGCGGCCGGGGGTGCCGACCACAACGTGCACGCCGCGCTTCAGTTGACGTAGCTGGGTATCCATCCCCTGGCCGCCATAAACTGGCAGTACGTGAAAGCCTTTCATATGGCGTGCGTAGGTCTGGAACGCCTCGGCCACCTGAATCGCCAGTTCACGCGTCGGTGCCAACACCAGCAACTGCGGTGCTTTCTTTGAGAGGTCAAGGTTGTTTAGCAGCGGCAGTGCAAAGGCAGCGGTTTTACCGGTGCCGGTCTGTGCTTGGCCGAGTAGGTCGCATCCCTCCAGCAAATGCGGGATACATTCCGCCTGAATGGGGGATGGCGATTCGTAGCCAACATCGCCCAGCGCACGAAGAATAGGGGCTGACAGCGCTAGCTGCGCAAAGCTCTCAGAGGGTGATGACATCAATAAATACCTGTAGTGTTCGAGGGTCGCGCGCCTCAATCTATGCAGTAAGGGGAGCACGAACTTGCGGGTTGATTCCGGCAAGGCGGCAAATTATACACGATATGCTCTATGTTTGCTGCGATTTCTCGATGGCTGTGGGTAAACTGTGTGAATTGGGCTATTTCAGCCGCTTCTTCGGTTTTTGCCCCGCTCCCTGAAATGCCGGGCTGAATTGCGCCTCAGTACGATTTGTATTCTGCAAGCCCCTCTGTGACAAGCTGGTCATTAATGTTAACGCCATCAAGGTGTATTTCCGCCAAGTAGCGGCCATACTTCCCTTTTTTATCTTTGACTGTCTGAAGCAGTATCATTTTACCCATCAGTTTTTCTCGTAACCAGTCGCGCGAAATCAGCCCTTGTTCACGTTCAGGCCCCCTTACCTCCGGGGTGTTGATGCGATTGAGGCGCAATTTCTCACCATGTGCCCAGATGCCGAATCCGAGGTCAACATCAGCCGTCACGGTATCACCATCGTAGACTGAGGTGATCCTGGCTTTGTAGAGGTAGATATCTTCTTCATTGAGGGTGGGCATGGGGGCTCCTTTTTGAATAGCTGAGGGTAGTATATCGCAAGGGAGTGAGTGGGATGGGCAAGCCAAAAGGAGTTGGGTTATTGATTTATTGCGCTACGCTAATTCTGCTCTAAGTAATAAGGATGCAGCCTTAGTATCATAGAAATAGTCACTGATAGTCCCGTCCTTAATCTTTTCAACCACCTCATCAATCACAAACAGCGGCACCAGAAACCACTCCCTGGGAACAACCGGGTGCCCGAATCGATCATTAATTTCAATATCCAGTCGCGAACCACTAAAAAACTTATGAATAAGCTTTTCCAGCTTTGAGCGGCTAATGTTGTAGAGCGTATATTCCGCCACCACCTCAACCTCGGCCATTAAAAATGTGGGGTCAAGTTTGGCGTTGGCGATGCGCTTCTCGACACTGCCACTGGTCACGCCAATCTTATGGATGACATCACG
>JALSHQ010000275.1 GCA_026982145.1 Gammaproteobacteria bacterium
ATCCTTGAGTACGATCACTTCACTTAGCTCGCAACCTTTCGCATCTACTTTGCTGCCACTGCCTGTGTTGGGGCAGCTGTCACGGCTATCTACGATGCCGTCGCTGTCACTGTCATTTTCACAGCCGGTTGCATTCACTTTGACGCCTGATGGGGTGCCCGGGCAGCGATCTTTGCTGTCGGCAACGCCGTCGCCATCGCTGTCACGTTCGCAGCCATTAGCGTTAACCGACGCGCCTTGCGCTGTGTTGGGGCAGCGATCTTTGCTATCGACGATGCCGTCGCCATCACTATCCGCTTCCGCCAGCTTGCAGCCAGTGGCATCAACAGCGATATCTGCTGGTGTGTCTGGGCAGCGATCTAACCGGTCTACTACGCCGTCACCGTCACTATCCAGTTCACAGCCGCGGCTATCGATCGTGACACCGGGCTGACTTTCGGGGCAGGCATCTAATTTATCAGCAATGCCATCACCATCGCTATCGGCCTCCGCTTTGTCTCCACACTCAGCAATCGCATTTTCAGGCTTCCAAAAACGGGTTTGATAGCACTGTCCAAAACCGTTACGCCAAATCTCCCCTGATTCTGTTGTCCAGTAGCCCGGCGTGTCATTGGCCATGGCGGTGGAGGGGGTGGTTGAAATAGCGGTGACGGTGATGATCATTCCCAATAATGGAACGACTCTTTTGCCTAACATGCGATTCTCCTTAGTCTGCTGGCTGAAAAACAGGACATAAACTAACGGTAATATAGTTTAGTGTCAATGTGGCGCAGTTTTTCTCGGTTAAGTGCTATTGAAAGTTGGGTTGCCGTTCAGCTTGTATTCAGTCTAAAAATGTTCGCGACATTAGGGGTTGTATAGCATGAGATATAATCCTTCTAAGATGTGCTGTGTGGTAAATAGAGTTTAAGAGGGGTGGTAAAATAGATGAATAAGCGCAGAAGTGCCTTGAATTTAGCGCTCTTGGAGTTCAACAAGCGGTTAAATTGCAACACGTGGGATGTTAGACTGTCGCAAAATTGATTTTGTGAGGGGCGTTTATGGCAGGTCATAGTAAATGGGCGAACATTCAGCACCGCAAGGGTGCGCAGGATGCGAAGCGTGGGAAGCTGTTCACTAAACTCATCCGGGAGATCACCGTTGCTGCGCGCATGGGGGGGGGCGATGTCGCCTCTAATCCGCGCTTGCGCGCCGCCATCGACAAGGCGCTGGGCGCCAATATGACCAAAGAGACCATCGAGCGTGCTGTTAAACGTGGCAGCGGCGCGACCGACGGTGATGATTATATGGAAATTCGCTATGAGGGGTACGGCCCGAGCGGTTTGGCGGTGATGGTGGACTGCCTCACCGATAACCGCAATCGCACCGTGGCAGAGGTGCGCCACGCCTTTTCTAAGTGCGGGGGCAACCTCGGCACCGATGGTTCGGTCGCTTATCTCTTTTCCAAACTTGGCGTGATCAGTTACCCGGCGGGCTGCGACGAAGATGCCATTATGGAAGCGGCGTTGGAAGCGGGTGCTGAAGATATTGTGACAAATGATGATGGCTCGGTTGATGTGCAGACGACAGCGGAAGATTTTCTAGATGTTAAAGATGCGATGGTCAAAGCAGGCTTCGAGCCTGAGCACGCTGAAGTGACGCAGCAGGCCGCAACCAGCGTTGAGCTGGATCTCGACGGGGCAGAAAAAATGTTGCGCATGATTAATATATTGGAAGAGTTGGATGACGTGCAAAATGTCTACTCCAACGCATCGGTTTCCGCAGAGGTGATGGCGAAGCTTTGATGAATGTTGACGCTATAAAGACCACGCCGGTTTTGTTTGACGCCTCATGAAGCGTGCAGCCAGTATTCGTATTCTCGGTATCGACCCCGGTTCACGCGTCACCGGTTTTGGTGTGATTGATGTTTGCGGAAGCCGGGTTTCATACGTTGCCAGCGGGTGTGTGCGAACGGTGGAAGGCTCACTGCCGGAGCGTTTGAAGACGATCTATGAAGGGGTGCATGAAGTGGTGCGCAGCTATCGCCCGGTTGAAATGGCGATCGAAAATGTCTTTATGCAGAAAAATGCCGCTTCAGCATTGAAACTAGGGCAGGCGCGTGGCGCTGCGATCTGTGCTGTGGTGACTCAGTCTATCGATGTTCACGAATACTCGCCCACGCAGATTAAGCTGGCGGTAGTGGGGCGAGGCCATGCAGATAAGGCGCAGGTGCAGCATATGGTGGCAGCGCTATTAAAGCTAACAGCATCCCCCGCAGCAGATGCGGCCGATGCGCTCGCCTGCGCACTGTGCCATAGTCATACCCGCCAGTCGTTGGATTACATGACGGCAGCCCGTGTGGCGCGCGA
>JALSHQ010000276.1 GCA_026982145.1 Gammaproteobacteria bacterium
CGTTACGACGAGAACCTGCAGGTGTGGGAGCGCGCCGCAATCAAAAACCAGACCTCGCTGGCATCACTCAATGTCGGCCAAGGCGTGATCATCGCCATCGGCATCACCATTTTGATGCTGCTCGCCAGCAAAGGGGTTGCCGACGGCGAGCTGACCCTCGGTGATCTGGTGCTGGTCAACGCCTATCTATTACAGATGTTCATCCCGATGAATTTTCTCGGTTTTGTCTACCGTGAAATCAAACATTCGCTGGTCGATATGGAGCGGATGTTTGGCATCCTTGATGAACACAAAGCGATTGAAGATAAACAGGATGCAAAGCCGCTTGATGTCTCAAAAGGTGAAGTTCGTTTTGATCACGTCGCGTTTCACTACGACAAGAATCGCCAAATCCTTGAAGATATCGACTTCACCATCCACCCCGGCCAGAAGGTGGCCGTCGTCGGCGGCAGTGGCGGTGGCAAGTCAACCCTCGTGCGGCTACTGTTCCGTTTTTATGATGTGCAACACGGCGCTATTAAAATCGACGGGCAAGATATTCGTGATGTGACTCAGCAGAGCCTGCGCGAAGCGATCGGCATCGTGCCGCAAGACACCGTGCTGTTTAACGATACCATTTATTACAACATCGCCTATGCCAAACCGGATGCCGCCAAAGAAGAGATCGAACGTGCCGCTGAGATGGCGCACCTCAAAGGTTTTATTGAATCCCTGCCAGAAGGTTATGAGACGATTGTGGGTGAGCGCGGCCTCAAGGTCTCTGGCGGTGAAAAGCAGCGCATCGCCATCGCCCGCGCAATTCTAAAAAACCCTAGAATATTAGTGTTTGACGAAGCAACCTCGGCACTCGATTCAGAATCAGAAAAAGCGATCCTCTCTGCATTCAGTGAAATTGCCACCAATCACACTACGCTGGTGATCGCCCACCGGCTTTCGACGATCATTGATGCGGATCAAATTTTGGTGATGGACAGGGGGCGCATTGTTGAACGTGGCACCCACCATGAACTGCTAACAACCGGCACTGTTTATGCGCAAATGTGGGCACTGCAACAAGCGCAGCGGCACACTGAAATCATCGCAGAATAAACACCCCGCACAATAAACGACTGCGGGTGGTTGCTGCACTGCTCACGTCTACGATAACTTCGCCAGCGCAGCGTTCAATGTTGCACTCGGCCGCATTATATTGGCAGTGGCAGCTGCATCGGGCTGGTAGTAGCCACCGATATCAACCGTGCTCCCCTGCACGCTGTTTAACTCAGCCACAATCTCTGCTTCATTTAATTTCAATGCCTCGGCCAGTGGTTTAAATCGCGCCTGAAGATCGGCATCCTCAGTTTGTGCGGCCAGTGCCTGCGCCCAGTACATAGCAAGATAGAAATGGCTACCCCGATTATCCAGCTCGCCGACTTTACGTGAGGGGGATTTATTGTTGTCAAGAAAGGTGCCCGTTGCGCGATCCAGCGCGTCTGCCAGCAGTTGCGCCTTCTGGTTTTTAAAGGTCACAGCCAGATGTTCCAGTGATGCAGCCAGTGCGAGAAATTCACCCAGCGAATCCCAGCGTAGGTGGTTTTCTGCCAGCAGTTGCTGCACATGTTTGGGTGCAGAGCCACCCGCGCCAGTCTCAAATAGTCCGCCGCCATTCATCAACGGGACGATCGATAACATTTTAGCGGAAGTGCCCAGCTCTAAAATGGGGAAGAGATCGGTGAGGTAGTCACGCAGTACGTTTCCGGTCACCGAGATCGTATCCTCCCCCGCCTTAATACGGCTCAACGTAAAGCGGGTCGCTTCAGCGGGTGCCATGATGTGGAGCTCAAGCCCTGAAGTGTTGTGATCTTTAAGGTAACGGTTTACCTTTTTAATTAACTCCGCATCATGCGCGCGCTTTTCATCAAGCCAAAAAACAGCGGGCGTATTGGATGCCCGCGCGCGTGTTACAGCAAGCTTCACCCAGTCCTGAATCGCGGCATCCTTCACCTGACACATGCGGAAGATGTCGCCCGCTGCTACTGTTTGTGCCATCAGCAGCTGGCCGCTATTGTCTACAACTTGTACCGTTCCGGCAGCGACCATCTGAAAAGTTTTGTCGTGAGAGCCGTACTCTTCTGCTTTTTGCGCCATCAGCCCAACGTTCGGCACGCTACCCATCGTGGTGGGGTCAAATGCGCCATGCTCCTTGCAAAAAAGGATCGTCTCCTGATAAACGCTGGCATAGCTGCGATCCGGTATCACGGCCAATGTGTCTTGCAGCTTACCTGCGCTGTTCCACATTTTGCCGGAACTGCGAATCATCGCGGGCATCGAGGCGTCGATGATCACATCACTCGGCACATG
>JALSHQ010000277.1 GCA_026982145.1 Gammaproteobacteria bacterium
ATAAACACGCCACTCAGTCACTGGCCCGTATCAAAACGAAGCTGGAATCTGAAAGAGAAGATATTATCGAGCGAATCGATACCATTAATCAGGTCTTAAGACGCACTGAGTTTAAGCAGGGAAGTCATTTAAAGCTGGGATCAAAGCGTGAAAAGTATCCCCATGTGCAGGATTTTGAGCGAAAAATTAGAAGTGCCCTAAGTCAGGCTACCAGTGATGACCATGAACGACGATTTAACTTGCTTGCAGAGGTTGTCGAAATCCTGGAAAAAGCGAGTGCGCCTGGTACATCCAATAACATGGAAAGCCTGAGGTTATTAGACCCAAGGTACCAAATGTCATTTTATGCCGAAGAGGTCGATTCACAAACCCTGGATATAAGAGATGTACTTGAGTCTAGCAGTGGTAAATCTGGGGGCGAGAAAGAATCCTTTGCGGGGACCATTGTGGCGGCCAGTCTTGCCTATGTATTAACGCCTGTTGGATATGACAAACCAATTTATTGCACCGTGTTTTTAGATGAGGCCTTTTCAAATACGGCCGAGGCAGTTAGCCGAAGAGTGCTTCGGGTTTTTAAGGAATTACATATTCATGTGAACTTGATTACACCTTATAAGAATCTAAATCTGGCCAGGGAATCTTCCAGATCATTACTTATTGCCGAGCGCGATCCTGAGTTGCACGAAAGCCACTTGTGCGAAGTGACCTGGGAGGAAATTGATAGACGTATAGCAGAACAAAAGCAATCGGCATTGTTAAATGAGGCTGAATCTCTCGGAGTGGATGTCGTTGGATTAACTGAGAATAAAGCGGACTCCATAACTGACCAGGATGTTGTGTTCAATGGATCCTAAAAGTAAAGAAGCGTTCGACAGGCCGAATTGGGGGTTTCTGCCAGAAGATATAATAGACTCTTTAAATCAAAAACTATGGCAAAATTCCAGAAAGGTTAAAAGCTTACTAAAGGGTGAGTCATCATTCCCTTTGCAGGTTTCTTTGAAGTCCCCAAGGGGAAACGCCGTTTTAGCAGATATTAATCACTTTCAGAGATTTGTATCTTCATGGAAGCGGTTTTCTGAAAAAGAGTGCACCGAGCATGAAAGTAAGTACGCTTGTGAGGTTTCTTGGGAAAATCGTAGCTTTAGATCTCTTTCTGAGCAACTTATCCCGACAATGCTATCGATACCTGATGTAGGTGCCCTTGCTCGTCTGCTTGGCAAGAGCGAAGAGCATCAGCTAAATAAGTGGCAATCCAAAATAGCGCATATTCTTGATGCACTTGCACCTCTGTATGTGGGGCGTAATCTCGATGAAAAGCCTGAAGGTGAAGCCTCTGAAAAAGACAGCAAAGAAAGGCCGCTATTTCTAACGTTAATTGATCATCTCGAAGCTTTGAATAAATTTGATTACTCAGATCTCGATTTGTTAGTCAAATTAATACCGCAGTTAAAGCAAGGAATGGGCGGAGGGTGTTACCTGAGGGCATTGCCTGTCACATTTGTTGATACCAAGTTTATAGAGAATAACCTTCGAATTATTGAATCGATTACAGCTGCACTAATCGATGAAGACGTTAGAGAAGTAGGCCTTTTAAATTGGCTGCATTGTAAAGACAAGCCGAAGGATTGGTTGCTAATAAAACCTCTGTGTGAGCAGGCAACAGCAGTACTAGGAGGGATTCCTCTACTCAGATTGTCCTCGGATACGTTACTTGAGTTTGAGTTACCTGCTAGCAATATCCTGATTATTGAGAACGAGCAGTCGTGCCTGGCGCTGAATAATATCCCCGACACGATCGCAATATCGGGCGGTGGAAAAAACGTCGCATGGATGAGGGCGGGATGGCTTACCGCTAAGAGAGTTGGTTACTGGGGGGACATTGACTCTGAAGGCCTCAGTATACTAAGCGATGCTCGAAGTAAGCTAAGCACCATCACGCCTTTAATGATGGATGCCGCGACAGTTGAAGTCTACCAAGAACGGATGGTCGCTGAACCTGACTCAGTATTTAAAGAGCCAATAGCATTGACCGAGGAAGAATTGGATTTGTTTAAGGGATTACGTTCCGAACAGTTTGCTAACACGAGGTTGGAACAGGAACGGCTGCCGATGGACTATGTCACTAAAATCATAGAATCTTGGATAGACTGAATACCCTTCGCCCACCCAATTCACCCAACAAACCTTTTGATTAGTCCATTAATAAGTTGCTGATTTTAAAGGGCTCTCCGTTCTCTGGTCATGGACTTGGGCTTTGCGAGGTGGAGAGAGTCACAGAGAGTATTCGGCCATTTAGAGAATATTGGCCTGGAAAAGTCCGCTAAGCCTTACCAGATAAGGCCTGTAGTGCGGGGCGCGGGCAATAAAAAAGGCCAACCGAGAACGGTTGGCCTTCTGTTATTGGTGGAGGTGGCGGGAGTCGAACCCGCGTCCGCAAATCCTCTGCCGTCGGCTCTACATGCTTATCCTGATCATTAGTTTAACTGCAAGCTACCCAACAGGCGGGGAAAACAGACAGCGATTCCGTTAAGTTTTAACGCATCCGTCCCGGACGTACTTCAGCGCGATCTTATGTGAGTCGACCCCAGTGATTTGGGCGCATAAGCACACGCCAAGCTGAGGGCACTATGCAGGTGTTTAAGCTGCTAGTGCGTAGTTGTCTTCGTTGGCAACTATGGTTTTGCAGACGGATTAACGAGGAACTCTGCACCTCGGCATGCACCTCAGGTTTCGCAACCCACGTCGAAGCCAGGTCACCCCCTTTGGTATTACTACAATAGACAGTTTAACTTAGTGTAGAGCTCAATGCGACCGCAAAATTAAAGGGCGTTTGATGTTGACTAGATAGCGGGTCGATTAAAACCGGGGTTAGCGCCCTTTGAGCAGGCGCTGTTTTTCCCGCTTCCAGTCACGATCTTTTTCACTGGCGCGTTTATCGTGTTGCTGTTTACCCTTGGCAAGCCCAATTTCAAGTTTGACCAAGCCGTGGCTCCAGTAGAGTGCGGTGCCTACCAATGTGTACCCTTTGCGTTCGACGGCACCGATCAATTTATCGAGCTGCTTTCTGTGCAGCAGCAGTTTCCGCACCCGTGTATTTTCAGGGGAGATGTGGGTCGAGGCGGTGTGAAGCGGCGAGATATGGCAGCCAGAGATAAACGCTTCGCCATTTTTGATGAAAACATAACTCTCTGTGAGTTGTGCGCGTGAGGCGCGCATGCTTTTAACTTCCCACCCTTGCAATACAATACCCGCTTCAAACTTCTCCTCAATGAAGTAGTCGTGGCGTGCGCGCTTATTGAGCGCGATGGTGTTGCCGCCAGTTTTTTTCTTTTTTGTAGCCATAAAATTGAGGTTTTGATGGTGAAACGGGGTCTATTAAGTCGTCGTTATTATACACAGGAGTGGTCTATGTGGTTGAGAGATCTGCCGATTTCGCCCACAATAGCGGGATGAAGTATCAATGGAGCGGTAATGGCAGAAAATTCGCGTAGCAGCATTCATGGTCAGTGGTCATCGCGCTGGGTCTTTGTGCTTGCCGCAACGGGCTCAGCGGTGGGGTTGGGTAATATCTGGAAGTTTCCCTACATCGCAGGGGAGAATGGCGGCGGCGCATTCGTGCTCATCTATCTGCTCTGCATTGCGGTGGTGGGCTTGCCGGTGATGATCGCTGAAATCATGCTGGGTCGGCGCGGCCGGCAGAGCCCGATCAACACTATGAAAGCGCTCAGCCGCGAAGCAGGTCGCAGCCCGCTCTGGCAGCTGCTGGGGTGGTCTGGGGTGCTGGCTGGGTTTCTAATCCTCTCTTATTACAGTGTGATCGCAGGCTGGGCACTCAATTACGTGCTGGAGATGGGGAGCGGTACCTTTAATGGCAGCTCAGCGGGGCAGGTGAAAACGGTCTTTGATGATTTGCTGGGGAACCCCCTAAAGCTCACCCTTTGGCACACGCTGTTTATTGTGGTGACAATGGTGGTGGTGGCGCGTGGCGTGCGTGGCGGGTTGGAAAAGGCGGTGATGTTTTTGATGCCGGCGCTGTTTGTGTTGCTGATTATATTACTGGGCTACGCGATGAACAGCGGTGCTTTCATGCAGGGGCTTGCCTTTCTCTTCACGCCGGATTTCAGCGCCATTACTGGCAAAGGGGTGCTGGTTGCAATGGGGCACGCCTTCTTTACCTTGAGTCTTGGGATGGGGGCGATCATGGTGTACGGCTCCTATATGCGCAGTCAGGATTCGATTGCACGTACGGCGATTATGATTGTGATTGCTGACACCGTGGTTGCGCTGGTGGCTGGCATGGCGATTTTTCCGATTGTGTTTGCCAATGGCCTTGAACCTGGGGCGGGGCCGGGGTTGGTCTTTCAGACACTGCCGCTGGCGTTTGGACAGATGACCGGCGGGCTCTTTTTTGGCACGCTCTTTTTTATTCTGCTCTTTTTTGCTGCGTGGAGTTCTTCAATTTCGTTGATTGAACCTGCGGTGACTTGGCTGGTTGAAAACCGCAATATGACGCGCATAAGTGCATCAATCACCTGCGGTGTTGCGACTTGGACACTGGGCATGGGCACGGTGTTGTCATTCAACCTGTGGGCGGAGGTAACACTGTTCGACATGACGTTCTTCGAACTGCTCGACTTTCTCACAGCCAATATTATGTTGCCGCTGGGTGGGCTGTTTGTTGCGCTCTTTGTGGGGTGGGCAATGTCTCGAAAATCTAAGCATGATGAAATCGGAACCAAGCATCAATTTGCATTCAATGCGTGGAACTTTTTATTGAAATATATAACGCCACTGGCGGTGTTGATTGTTTTTTTGCAAAGCACCGGTCTGTTGGAAAAAATCACTGGATAGTGATATTTGGAATAAGTTGATAGTCGTATGGCAATAATAAATAGAAGTGCACTGGTGCGTTATTCCGCCAGTCAGATGTTTGTGCTGGTGGACGATATTGAAGCGTACCCGGAGTTTTTGCCGTGGTGTAAAAGCACAACGGTGTTAAGCCGTAATGAAGACGAAGTGCGGGCGACGCTGGAGCTTGCGCGTGGTGGCATCCACAAAACGTTCTCGACCTGTAACCGCTTGCAGCACGGGAAGATGATCGAGATGCGGCTGATCGAAGGCCCCTTTAAACATCTGGAAGGGTTCTGGCGCTTCGAAGGATTAGGGGATGCCGCTTGCAAGGTGTCGCTTGATTTAGAGTTTGAGTTTTCCAGCCGTATCCTTGATGTCACTCTTGGCCCCATCTTTAGCCAAATTGCAAACTCTCTGGTGGACTCTTTTTGCGAGCGCGCGGCGGTGAATTATGGCAGACCTTGAAAAGGGTGATTCAGCGGTGAGTGAAGAGCCGAGCATTAAGAAAATAGAGGTCGAGGTGGCCTATGCGTTGCCCCATGAACAGGTGGTTCAGGAGGTGATGATCAAGGCGGGCGGCACCGTGAGTGATGCGATTAAACACTCCGGTATTTTAGTCACCTACCCTGAAATCGACCTCGCGGTAAATAAGGTGGGGGTGTTTGGCAAGATCACTAAAATGGATCGGGTGCTGCGCGCAGGAGACCGGGTTGAAATTTACCGTCCACTGATTGCTGACCCGAAAGAGGTGCGCCGTAAACGTGCTGCTGAAGGCAAACGAATGAAAAAGGGTGGCGGTGACATCACCGACGGTGCAGCGAAGCCCGCTAAGAAATCAGCGGCTGCGGAACCACCCGTCGGTGAGAATGAAGCGGGTAAAAGCGTTGTTCCTGCTGCGTCGAAAACAGACTAACGCAAGGGCAGTGATTCTAGCGGGACATCACGCTCGATGCGAGCGAGGCGCTCACCCTCAAAGAACAGGGTGACGCGGTACTGGCTGCGCGGCGCATCGCTTTTACCTGATTTAAAGGCGTGAACGTAGTCCCAGCGATCTCTGCGGAATGGGTCAACAATCATTGGGCGTCCCATGACCCGCTCAACTTCATCGCGCTTCATGCCCGTTTTTAACGCTGCCATCATCTTCTGGGAGACAATATTACCTTGCTGAATATCCACTTTATGAAGTGTGCATCCAGTGCTAAGTACCAGAAAAAAAAGGGGAATAGCGATTGCGAAATTATTTTTCATATGGGGTTGTTTTACAATATTCATTACTAGTAAGGTGCTTCTCTGATCTTCTGCCTGCAGTGCGACTGGCTGGGATCAGTTCAGTAGATTTTATGCCGACATCACGGCGCGGTTATTATGTAAGGGTACCATAGTGGAAAATTCGGATTTAAAAAAGGCGGGGCTAAAAATAACACTGCCGCGCGTTAAAATTCTCGACATGCTTGAAAAAAATAGCAAACGCCATTTAACTGCGGAAGATGTTTACAAGGCGTTGATCAAGTCTGGTGAAGATGTGGGCTTGGCCACCGTTTACCGTGTGTTAACCCAGTTTGAAGCGGCTGGGCTGGTGAAGCGCCATCACTTTGAAGAGGGGCATTCGGTGTTTGAACTGGATGCCGGAGAGCATCACGACCACATTGTCTGTGTTGAATGCGGCAAGGTGGATGAGTTTATTGACGACGTGATTGAACAACGTCAGGAAGAGATCGCCAGCAAAGCGGGTTACACCATTACCGACCATTCGCTCTATATCTATGGTGTCTGTGGTGAGTGTCAGGCGAAATAAAAGAACAGGTGGTTTTGAGGCATGGGTAAGAAATTTGAGGGCAGAGGTGAGTTGCATGAGGGGGATGCGCGCAGCGCACCATACCCGGTAAGTCGCCTAGGTGCTGTGGTTGATCTGGTCGATATCGCGCGTGAAATTTCACTGGCCGATAGCCACATCAATACCCGTGTTTCATCAAAGCTGGCATTGATTGCTGATCAAATTCGTCATCTGCAAAGTGAAGCGCGCAGTGTGCTGGAAGCAGCGCAGCGAGACCAAGCGCTGCACCACGCGCAGTGTCATTTCAAACGCATCCCCGGCAAGCTCTACCATCTTTACCGCCGCAGCGATGACTCCACCTATTTCTCAATGTTGGGGCCGGCCGAGTGGGGAGGTGAACCACCTCATGCGTTCAGTGGCAGTTATCGACTGGAAAATGATATGTCGTGGACACCTGAGGCGGAATTGAACCAGCCTGATGATAGCGGCGAGCGGGTGCAGCGTCTGTTAAAGAATCTTTGATCTGTTTCCAACGCTACCGAAAACCACGCAGCGGTGCTAGATGAAGAGAAAAAAGAGCAGTGCACCCAGCAGCATGCGGTAGATCACGAATGGCATCATGCCGATGCGATCCAGCAATTTAAGAAAGAAATGAATGCAAGCGTAAGCGCCCAGGCCGGAGATTATGGAGCCGGTGATGAGCGCTTGCCAGTCAACCGCCATCTGCTGCTGCACCAGGTCAAGCGTGACAAAAAGCCCCGATAGCACGATGACGGGAATGGAGAGCAAAAATGAGAAGCGTGCGGCCGCGGTGCGGGTGAGCCCCAGCATCAGACATGCGGTGATGGTGATGCCAGAACGCGAAGTGCCGGGGATTAAAGCGATGGCCTGCGCACAGCCCACGATGATGATGTCGCGCCAGCTAAGGCTGTGTTCATCGCGCTCACGTTTACCGCGCCGATCTGCCCAGAGCAGTAGCAGGCCAAAGAGGATGGTGGTGGTGGCGATGACCAGTTCATCGCGCAGTGAGCTCTCGATGAAGCCTTTGAATAGAAGCCCGCTAAGCCCTACCGGAATGGTACCGATGAGCACGCCCCAAGCAAGGCGGCTTTCAGGGGTCTGCTTGCGTGTGGTGATGGAGTAGACCCAGTCGCGGGTCATTAACTTGAGTTCTTTTCTAAAGTAGGCGACTACGGCGCTCAGCGTGCCCACATGCACGGCGACATCAAATGCCAGCCCCTGATCGACCCAGCCAAAAAGCTTGGGCACCAGAATCAGATGCGCGGAGCTTGAGATCGGCAAAAACTCGGTAAGTCCCTGTACCAGCGCAAGGATGAATTGTTGAAGCAGCTCCATTATCTATTTTATTGCTTTGGTATCACGACTCGTTTCCGAGCGCGCGAATTTAGGGCTCCCTTTGAGCTGTTCAACGTACATGATGGTGGCACCCGCAACGGCAGCAGGCATCGCAAAAAAGTTGATGATTGGAATTAACGTGCAAAATAGTGAGACACCACCAAAACCAAAAGCGACGAAACGCTTCTCTTTAACGATCTCTTTTGATTCTTTAAACAGCATGCCGTGGTTGGCGAGCGGATAGTCACTGTACTCAAGTGCTAGCATCCAAGCACCAAAAATCGCCCAGATGGCGGGGGCAAAAATGTTAACCCCCGGGATGAAAAAAAGCACCGTAAGGGGTAACGCACGCACGAGAAAATAGCCAAACTTTCCCGCTTCGCTGATGATTGCGGGTGCGACCCCTTTGGCGATCTCCGCCCAGCTACTTTCAGGGAGAGTGCTGGTTGGGTCGAGCTGCCGTTCAACCGCCTCCGAGAGCACGCCATTAAAGGGTGCGGCGATTAACAGTGCAATGTGCAGGCTGAAGGTGAAGCCGACCAGTAAAAAGGCGACCAAAAACAGTGGCCACAATAACCACTCAAGCCACAGCAGCCATTCGGGCAGATTACCCATGACATACTCCAGCAGAATATCAAACTGAAAAATACCGAGCCAGATGAGCAGGCTAAAGACAATTAAGTTGATCGCCATCGGTAAGACCACAAACCCTCTAATGCCCGGTTTAAGCAGCATGAGGTAGCCGCGAAGCAGGTAGGAGGCGCCGATGAAGGGTTGGGTGATCATCTGGTTGTGAGTCCTGACTTTTAAAGTAGTATGCGAGATGATTGATAAGGGGCGTGCTGTGTTACTGATTTTATTGGACTTTAACCTGTAAAGCAAAACTATTGCTTTAGTTTTATGAGCCCAGTGCCGCTATGAAATGCAAGAGGGTTTAAAACTTTTGATTTGTAGGGCTTTTGCTGTAAATAAAGTAATTATTTCAGTAGTGGCAGCGAAGCCGCTTACAGTCATTATTATTAAGTGTGTTCGAGTGTTTTGTAATTTGGATGCAGCCAGCTTTTGATATAAAAGGATTTTACGCTGTTGAACATTTATGTTCATTTAATTTAATTCTTGAGATAAGAAAAGATGGTGCAATCTGCGTCTGTTTTAATTGTCGATGATTCTGATTCAACGCGTCTTGTCATGGCCTGTATTTTGCGCAAGGCAGGCTATCACGTGGAGGAGGCGAGCAGTGGTGCCGAGGCGCTAGAGATGGCGATAGCGCGGAACTACCGGGTGGTGATTACTGATCTCCATATGCCGGATATGGACGGTGATAGCTTAGTCTCCTGTCTGCGTGAGATGTCTCAATACCAATTTACCCCGATTCTTTTTGCCTCAGCCGAATCAGTGAAGGAGATAAAGCATATTGGCAGTGAGGTGAGGGCGACTGGCTGGATCTCAAAGCCGATTAAGCCCGATAAGCTGTTGGCAGGGTTACGGCGGATACTGCAGGCAGTCTAGCTGAGTGCTGATCCTTTTAGCGCGAGCAGCGCGGTACCACGCGCCGTGATAACGTCGTGGCATCGCTCAACCGTAGTGCCGAGTGCCGCTTGCCGCATCTCATGCCAAGCCGGGTTGTTTGCACCCCCGCCCATGGTGAAGATTCTTTTAGGGTAAGGTGCCCCGAAGCTCACTAATTTTTGATATCCCTGTTTTTCAACGGCCGTTATTCCTTCGAGCAATCCTTGGAAGAAAAGCAAGTCGCTGGTGGGGCGCGGTGTTGTGCGGGGTGCCAAGTTTGGGTCGTTAATTGGAAAGCGCTCCCCCCTAGCCGGTAGCGGGTAGTAGCCGAGCCCTGTTGGGCAGTGTGGCTTGAGCTGCGGCGTCATGGCGGCAAGCTGCTGTTTGTTGAAAAACTGTAGCAATGTTGCTCCGCCGCAATTAGAGGCGCCGCCCACCAGCCAGCGGTCATTTAAACGATGGCTATAGATGCCATATTTTGGGGCGAAGATCGGTTGGTCTGAGAGCACCTTTAGCGCCAGCGTTGAGCCAAGCGAGGTGACCGCATCACCGATTTCAGCAGCACCAGTGGCGAGAAATGCTGCAATGCTATCGGTGGTACCGCTAACGATAGTCGTTTGCGCTGTTAGCCCGAATTGTCGGGCGATCTCTTTGCGAATTGTGCCGATGGGCGTTCCCGGCACCGTGACCTTGGGCAGCAGTGAGTGGTCGATGCCAAGCGCCTCAACCCACGGTGGCCAGCAGCGTTGGACAATATCATACCCCAGCTTAAGGCTGTTATTTTCATCACTGATGCCAAACTGGTCGCTCAGCTGCCCAGCAATCCAGTCGGCTTGATGCAGTGCATGGCGTGTACCGCTCGGCACCCCTTGTTGCTGTAGCCAGAGCAGTTTTGCCAGCGCCGAGCAGGCACCGTGCGCACCGCTCTCAGCGGGTGCTAAGGCCGCAATTTCTTCCGCCTGTTGGGCACTGCGTGCATCGTTGTACATCAGTGCGTTGCAGAGAGGGTGTCCACTCTCATCGGTAAGCAGCAGCGTGCCGGAGGTGCCGTCAACCGCGATGGCTTCGATCTGCCTCATCGGCACCTTCTCCGCAAGTTTCTCGAGCAGTGTGCAGACGGCTGCCCACCAGATCCAGCTATTTTGTTCGATTCTGGCACCGCTATGTTGGGGTGGTGCCATAGCAACATGCTGAGTCGCGACCTGCGCACCGCGTTCATCCAGCACGGCAGCACGGCAACCGCTGGTGCCGATATCAATGCCTAAATAGAGCGCCATGGTGGGGGGATTCCGCTGGTGGCTGGCTTTTAGGGGAGGTGAACCGGCGTGGGTGCAACCCACTCGGGATCGCGATGCTCAGCGACAACATTGGTGTAGACGCCGCCGCGAACGTTAAATTCCGCCGTAACACGCATAAAGCGTGGTTCACAGGCTGTGACAAAATCGCTTAACATCTGGTTGGTGACTGCCTCATGGAATGCCCCTTCGTCGCGGTATGACCAGATGTACATTTTCAGCGCCTTGAGCTCAAGGCAACTCGCTTCAGGCACATAGTCGATATTGATGGTCGCAAAGTCAGGCTGGCCTGTTTTGGGGCAGAGGCAAGTGAATTCTGGAATGCGAATGCGGATGGTGTAGTCCCGGTCTCGGTTTGGGTTTTCAAAGGTTTCAAGTGCTTTGCTGGGTGTGGTTGCCATAGGTTGTGTCTCGGTCTATTTGTGTGTGATAAATTCTTTAAACCTTCTTTAAGATTTTGTTATTAAAGATTAAGTCTAGGTAATGTGGGGGCGCGCATAATGCCCGAAGTGGCGCCTTTAGTTAAAATTAAATTATCGGGTCGAGTAAAATAACAGATTATTAATTCTGGATCTCGTTCGGCGTAAATTTAGAGGCATCCAGGGTTGTCTTGTGTGGGCTTTATCCTGTATCTTCCTTGGCCATGCAGCTGCAGAAAATTAAACTCGCCGGTTTCAAATCATTTGTCGACCCCACCACCTTAGAGCTGCCGAGCCAGCTGATCGGTGTTGTTGGGCCTAATGGTTGTGGAAAATCAAATGTAATCGATGCTGTTCGCTGGGTGATGGGGGAAAGTTCGGCCAAAAATCTACGTGGCGATTCGCTTGCCGATGTGATTTTCAACGGCTCGTCCGGGCGCAAACCCGTCGGTTCAGCGATGGTTGAGCTGGTATTCAACAACTCCCAAGGGCGACTAGGCGGTGAATACGCTAAATATGCTGAGTTATCAGTGAAGCGTAAGATCAATCGCGAAGGCAAATCCAATTACTATTTGAATGGCACCAAGTGCCGTCGGCGCGATATTACCGATGTATTTCTAGGTACTGGTCTTGGGCCGCGCAGCTACTCAATCATTGAGCAGGGGATGATTTCGCGTTTAATCGAAGCGAAGCCGGAAGAGCTGCGCGTTTTTATTGAGGAGGCGGCGGGCATCTCCAAGTATAAAGAACGTCGCCGTGAGACAGAAACTCGGATACGTCACACCAAAGAAAACATCAGTAGAATCGATGACTTGGCAGGTGAACTTGATAAGCGACTGCAAACATTGCAGCGCCAGGCAAAGACCGCTGAGAAGTATAAAATTCTTAAGCAGGATGAGCGTCTGGTAAAGGCGCAGCTATTGGCACTGCGCCACCAAGGGCTTGATGGTGAAGCGCAATTAAAAGATAAAGCGATTCAAGGGCGAGAGACCGCTCTTGAAGGGCTGATTGCAGTGCAGCGCGCCACTGAAGCGGAGATCGAAAAGCAGCGCGTTAACCACGCCGAAGCGAATGAGCACTTTAATAATGTTCAGGGGCAGTTTTACAGCATTGGCGCTGATATCGCACGCGTTGAGCAGTTGATTCAGCACATGCAGGAAAAGCGCGAAGAGAATCAGCTTGAGCTTGAGCACGCGCTGCAGACGTTGACCGAAGGTAAGGTGCATATCGAGCATGATCAGCGCCAGATCGAAGAGATTAACGCTTCGCTTGAGACCTGTGATCCACAGTTTGAAGTCGCTGAAGCGCAGGCGAAAATATCGACTGAGGCACTGCAGGAGGTTGAGGAGCGTCAGCGCAGTTGGCAAGATGAGTGGGAGTCGTTTAATAGTACGGTCGCGGTTAAAACGCAGCAGTCCGAGGTTGAGCGCACCCGTATTATCCACCTTGAAGAAGATGTGGCGCGCCAGCAAAAGCGCCTGCAGCGCCAAGAAGAGGAGTTCCACGGGCTGGATGCCGGAGATCTCAAGGAGGAAGTGGCAACGCTCAACGAGCAATCTCTCGAGAGCAGCGCGCAGCTTGAAGGGTTGCAGCAAGAGGTGCATGGATTGCTGAGTGATATCACCCAGCAACGAGAGGCGAACAGCGCAACGACACATGAGTTGACGGATGCGCGTAGCCATTTAGTTGAGTTGCAGAAAACACATGCCTCATTAGATGCGCTACAAAAGGCTGCACTTGGCAAGCAGGCGGGCGCTGTGACGGATTGGTTGGAAGCACATGGCTGGGAGCGCGCCGTTGAAGCTGTCTTGGGCCAGCACATAGAAGCGCTATGTGTAGAGGGGGTTGAGTGTGTCACTGATCATCTCGCTTCACTGCAGCAGGGGGCGTTGAGTCTGTTTGATACTCAGGCTAAGTCTGCGAGCGAGTCCAGACCGGTCGGTATGTTACTGTCGAGCAAGGTTAAGGCGATATGGTCGCTTGAGGGGCTTTTTTCAGGCATCTATGCGGTGGATACCGTAGAGGACGCACTGGCGCTGCGAAGCCAATTGCAAGCACAAGAATCTGTAGTGACTCGCGATGGGGTTTGGGTGGGTTGCGATTGGCTGCGTGTGATTCGTGGCAGCGATGAAGAGGGGAGTGTACTCCTTCGAGAGCAAGAGCTTAAGCTTGTTTTGCAGAATATGGATGAAGCAGATGAGCACCTCAATCAGCTTGAGCAGGCACTTGAAGAGGGGCAATTAAAGCTGGCCACGCTTGAGGAGCAGCGTGAGACTTTGCAGCAAAATATTAATCAGGTGGCTCATAAAAATGCTGAAGTGCGCGCGCAACTGAGTAGCAAAAATGCGAGGCTGGAGCAAGTTGAGGCGCGAAAGCAGCGCCTGCAAGGTGAGATGGAAGAGATTCAGGCGCAGAGCCAAAAGGGGAGCGAGGCGCTCGTTGTTGCTCGCGAGCACCTTGAGTTAATGATCGCTGAAATGGCTGCGCACCATGAACAGCGCGCCGATTTGGGTGAGCAGCGAGAAGCGCTGCGTCTATTGGTTGAAACATCTCGCCAACAAGCGCAGGCCGATCGTGATACTGCGCGTGAGTTTATGCTGAGAATCGACTCGATGCGTACCCAGCTGGGCACTTTGACCACAAACTCTGAACGGATGCAGCGCCAAATGGGCAATCTTGAGCGCCGCCGCGACGAATTAACCAGCGCGCTTGAAGAGGGTGTTGAGCCGCTAGAGACAAGTAAGATGGAGCTGGAAGCGTACCTAGAAAAGCGGTTATTGGTGGAAGGCGAGTTGGCTGAAGTACGCCGTCAAGTCGAGGCGTGTGACCATGAGCTGCGCCAGCTGGGTGGCCGCCGCAGTGAGGTTGAGCAGCAAGTGCTGGCAATTCGGGCTGAGTTAGAGCAGATGCGCATGGCGTGGCAGGAGATTAAGGTGCGGCGCCAGACGTTGCAGGAGCAGATCGACGAATCACAATACACCTTAGCGCAATTGATTGCTGAAATGCCGGAAGCGGCAAATGAAGCTGAATGGGCACAGCAGGCAGAAGCGCTAGAGCGCCGCATTCAGCGCCTTGGGGCGATCAACCTCGCTGCGATTGAAGAGTATACCGAGCAGTCGGAGCGCAAAAACTACCTCGATGCCCAGCTTGCTGACCTCGGTGGGGCGCTGGAGACCCTCGAGAGTGCGATCCGCAAAATTGACCATGAAACGCGCACACGCTTTAAAGATACTTTTGAAAAAGTGGACGATAAGTTGCAAGAGCTTTTCCCGCGCCTTTTTGGGGGCGGCAGCGCGCGTCTGGAGATGACGAGTGACGATGTGCTGGACGCCGGTGTCACCGTGATGGCACACCCCCCCGGCAAGCGTAACAGCAGTATTCACCTGCTTTCCGGTGGTGAAAAGGCACTTACAGCGGTGGCGATGGTTTTCGCGATTTTTGAGCTAAACCCTGCGCCATTTTGCATCCTTGATGAGGTTGATGCGCCGCTTGATGACAACAACACGATCCGCTTTAGCCAGATGGTCAAAGAGATGTCTGACCGGGTGCAATTTATTTTCATCACCCACAACAAGATCACGATGGAGATCTCCAATCAGCTTGTGGGGGTTACAATGCATGAGCCGGGGGTGTCACGCTTGGTTGCCGTTGATGTAGCAGAAGCGATGGAGCTGGTAGAGGCTGTTTAGAGGTCGTTATTCTGCTCTGTCGTAATGCTATAACAAATGATTTGGCATCCATGCCAAAAGCCACTCATTTTCAGGGTGGCTGGTTCCTTTGCTGTTTTTTACGAAACTTAGCGTAAACGTTTAGATTGGCGTCTTGAAAGTAGTAGGCCAAAAAGCCCAAGTCCTAGAAGTGTGGCTGTTGCGGGTGCGGGTACGCTAGTGCTGCACGCATCATTATTGGTAGAAAAGTTCCCAAAGCCCCATTGAAAAGGGTCGATGGTAACCGAGGTGATCGCAGAGCACTGTCCTGCACTATTATTAACGGAGAGGCCAAACCCAGGTGTGTTGTTTGCGCCAAGTCCGAAGTAATATCTGTCAGAGATGCTATTTCCGTTGCTTTCAGTCGCTGTTAACCAGCCGCGGGCGGGCATATTTGAGCCAACATTAAATGAGAACGCACGGGTGTTTTCTGGGAGCAGAATGGTGACTAGGTTTACGCTGGTGGTAAAAATATCATAATCGCTAAGCTCGCCGTTGATCGTAAGCGCAAAACAACCCCCACCCTATCGCCTTGATTGAATCCACGCCATGCCCCGCGATTTCCATCGCAGCGGAGCATGACGATGA
>JALSHQ010000278.1 GCA_026982145.1 Gammaproteobacteria bacterium
AGGTTCATTGCACTCACAACGTTATCAAAGTTGAGTAGCGGTTCGCCCATCCCCATCATTACAACATTGGTAATCGCGCGGCCATCTTTTACCCCACCACCCAATGTGCGGGCAGCAACACGCACCTGAGAGATAATTTCATGCACTTCAAGGTTCCGGTTAAACCCCTGACGTGCAGTCGAACAAAAACTACATTTAAGCGTGCAGCCGACCTGCGATGAAACACAGAGTGTGCCGCGACTCCCCTCTGGAATATAAACCGTTTCGATGCAGTTACCATCAGCAAGCTGCAGTAGCCACTTAACGGTGCCATCCTCCGAGGCTTGCTCGTAAACAACTTTCGGCATGACAATTTCGCACGTTTGCTGCAAGCGAGTACGCAACGCCTTGCCAAGGTTAGTCATTGTTTCGATATTATCGACATCGTGCTGATAGAGCCATTTCAACAGCTGAGAAGCACGAAAGGCCTTCTCGCCAGATTCGGCGAAGAAGGCCTTCATTGCCTGCTGATCGAGATTCAGCAGATTAACTTTGGATTGTCTCTCCAAGTGATCATTTCTCAACTAGAGCTTAGTGCCGCTGATTAACGGGTGCGAGCGCAAAGATCGCTAGGCTCAAAGAAGAATGCGATCTCATTTTGTGCCGTTTCAACGGCATCAGAGCCGTGAACCGCATTTTCATCAATGCTGCTAGCAAAACGCGCACGAATGGTGCCTTCCGCCGCCTCTGCCGGGTTGGTAGCACCCATCAATTCACGGTGTTTTAGAATCGCATTTTCACCTTCAAGTGCCTGTACCATCACCGGGCCTGAGATCATGAAGCTCACCAGATCATTGAAAAAAGGGCGCTCTTTATGTACTGCATAAAAGCCTTCGGCCTGCTCTTGACTCAACTGCATCATTCTAGCTGCAACGATTTTCAGGCCACCTTTTTCAAAACAGCTGTAGATCTCACCTATGTGGTTTTTGGCAACTGCATCAGGTTTAATTATGGATAAGGTACGCTCGATGGACATTAAATGATTACTCCGCGATATGCTCTAGATAACAGTAAACCCGCTAAAAGCGGGTTTACATGACCGAATTAATTAGACATTTTAACGCCTTAGCCACCATCTAGCAATCGCGCCGACACCCCAATCAGAAATCGCTACGCGCGCTCTTCGATCCAAGCCATTTGAATCGCCTCCAGTATACGCTCACCACAACGGGTCGGGTCATCATCAAACGCTTCAAGTGCCTGAACCCAGTCGGAAAGGTCAACAAAACGTACCGTTAGCGGGTCAACCTCCGGGTGTTTTTCATCCAATGCGATTGCGATTTCAAGGGAGTCTGTCCATTTTAATTCCATACCGATAACTCCTTAGGTAGCCAAGTTAGTGCTGTTCTGAGACCATATTGATGGTGTATTTCGGAATTTCAACCACCAGATCTTTCTCTGCCACCACCGTCTGGCAACTGAGGCGAGAGTCGGGATCCAACCCCCACGCCTTATCCAGCATGTCATCCTCAAGCTCTTCCGCTTCGTTTAATGACTCGCCACCCTCACGCACGTAGACGTGGCAAGTGGTGCAAGCACAAGACATCTCACAGGCGTGCTCAATCGCAATGTCATTTTCAAGCGCCACCTCGCAGATGGTCTTGCCGGGTTTAGCTTCAATCACTGCGCCTTCCGGGCAGAGCTCTTCGTGAGGTAAAAAAATCAGTTTTGGCATGGTATCCGTTTTGTTCCGCGTTGACAGAGGTTATTCGATGATATGGTCGAGCAGTTTACCCGACAGCGCTTCATTGATGTGCACATTCATGCGGCGTGCTGCAAAATCACTGGTGACGCGCTCCAGCTTGTCGTGCGCTGTTTTAATCACCGCCACATCGCCACTCTGCTGTTTATCTTTCAAAGCGCTCAGTGCTGCCTTAATGGTGACACACTCTTTGTTGGTCAGCATCCCATCTGCATCCATATTCAGCGCGGCCTCGACCGCTTCGATAAGGCGAGCAGAATCGACTAGCTGCTCATGCAGGCGACGTTTTATAACGTCATCCGCAGCGTAGAGCAGGGAGTCAGCCAACATTTTTTCAACCTCTTTATCAGTCAAACCATACGAGGGTTTAATTTCGATACTGCTCTCAACACCACTGGTCAGCTCCTGTGCTGAGACACTGAGTAGGCCATCAGCATCGACCTGAAAGGTGACCCGAATGCGCGCCGCCCCGGCGTTCATCGGTGGTATGCCGCGCAACTCAAAACGGGCCAGCGAACGGCAGTCGGCCACCAGTTCACGCTCACCTTGCAGGACATGAATCGACATCGCCGTCTGCCCATCTTTAAAC
>JALSHQ010000279.1 GCA_026982145.1 Gammaproteobacteria bacterium
GCGGAGAGCAGGCAGAGCAAGTGGCGCTCAGCTACCTTCAGCAACAGGGATTGCAACTCATCACCCGTAACTACCGCTGCCGACGTGGCGAGATCGACCTCATCATGCAGCACCGTGAGAGCATTGTCTTTATCGAGGTGCGTTACCGCCGTAACCTCCACTTTGGGGGCGCTGGTGCCAGTGTTAATCGGCGCAAACAAGACAAGCTGATCATGAGTGCGCTACACTATTTGCAGAAAAATCGGCAAGCAGCGAAGCAGCCTGCGCGTTTTGATGTCATTGCGATTCATGCGGGTGCAGATCGCTCCGTCACCGCAGACAACATCCAGTGGATACAGGACGCTTTTCAAGCTCGCTACTAACTCGTCAACATATCAATAGAGACTACACGCTACCCTTATGGATCTCGCAACTCGCATCAAACGTATCTTCAATGATAGTGTCGATACCAAATTACAATCGGCCGAAGTGCTCGCGCAACCCATTGTCACCGCCGCGGGCGTGTTGACCGCCAGCCTGCTTAATGAACGCAAAATACTCGCCTGTGGCAATGGCGGCTCAGCCGCCGATGCCCAGCACTTCTCTTCCGAGCTACTCAACCGTTTTGAGATTGAGCGCCCCGGTCTGCCCGGCATTGCACTCACAACCGATGCCTCCACCATCACCTCTATCGCCAACGACTACTCATTTGCCGAGGTCTTCTCAAAGCAGGTGCGCGCACTTGGGCAGCCGGGCGATGTGCTGGTCGGCATCTCCACTAGCGGCAATTCAGAGAACGTCGTCAATGCAATTCATGCCGCGCACGAGCGAGAGATGAGTGTGATCGCTTTAACTGGCCGCGACGGTGGTGCGATCGCCAAGATTCTACGAGAAAATGATGTGGAGATTCGTGTGCCGGCCGACAACACCGCGCGCATTCAGGAAGTCCACTTGCTTACGATTCACTGCCTCTGTGACCTTATCGATTACCAACTACTTGGACAGGAGAATTGATTGTGAAAAGAGTGCTGGGTGTTACCCTCGCGACGCTGCTGATTGTGACATCACTTCAGGGCTGCGCCCCTGTGATCATCGCAGGCGCAGCCACTACAGCCGCCATTGCCCACGACCGGCGCTCTGCAGGTACGGTTCTTGATGACCAGACCAGTGAACTGAAAATCAATAGTGCGATTCAGCAGGACACTAAACTAATAAAAAACTCACGCATTAAAGCCGTCGTTTTCAACGGCGTTGCGCTCTTAGTGGGGCAAGTACCCAGTGAACAACACCGCAAGCGCGCAGCGGCACATGCACGCCAAAATATGAAGATTAAACAGGTCAATAATGAAATCAAAATTACTGAGGCGATTGGACTTCGGGTGCAAAACAATGATGCGGCCATTACCTTCAAAGTTAAAAGCTCGCTGCTGAGTACTAAGGGTATCCCTAGCACTTATGTCAAAGTGGTCACTGAGCGAGGCGTCGTTTACTTAATGGGGCTTGTCACTCGCGAAGAGGGCGATGCTACCGCCAAAGTCGTGCAACATGTCAAAGGCGTGCAGGGCATTGTTAAGGTCTTTGAGTACACCAACCCCTAAACCACAATGAAAGATGAGCTGCTGGCGTCGCTGCGCGCCATCGTCGGCGAAGCAAACCTGCTGCACGACCCGGCGGACTGCTGGCCATACGGTTACGATAATAGCCGCCGTGAAGCACTGCCCGAAGCGGTGATTTTTCCGCAGAACCACCCCCAGACCGTAAATATTGTACAGCTCTGCAACCGACACAACATCGTCATCACTGCTCGCGGCAAAGGCACCGGCACCACCGGCGCTACGGTGCCCATTCACGGCGGTGTGGTGCTCTCGTTTGAGCGGATGAATGAGATCATCAAGGTTGACCCGGCCAATCGGGTCATGGTGGTCGCCCCCGGCGTCACCAATCAAGCGGTGCAAAAAGCGGCGGGAGAACACGGTTTTTTCTGGCCACCAGACCCGACCAGTGCGGCGGTCTGCACCGTCGGTGGTAATCTCGCTTACAACGCCTCCGGCCCGCGTGCCGTAAAATATGGCACGCCACGTGAAAACACCCTCGGGTTGCGTGCTATCACGGGGGATGGACGTGAAATTCGCTGCGGTGTCTACACCACTAAAGGGGTGGTGGGTTACGATTTAACTCGGCTACTAATCGGCTCCGAAGGAACCCTCGCCATCATCACCGAAGCGACCTTGAAACTCACACCACTGCCAGAGGCAAAACGCACTTTGCAGGCGGTCTATGCGACGATTGATGATGCTGCCACGGCGGTCTCATCGATCATGGCACAGGCGGTTA
>JALSHQ010000280.1 GCA_026982145.1 Gammaproteobacteria bacterium
CCTGAATCATCTGCCGATATGAGGATAAGCTCAACCCAGTTTAACCATCGCAAACGTCTTGAGGATTACTACATTAAGAGAATTGAAGGGATCTTGACGCCAATTATGGGTGATGGGAGAGTGCGTGCTCAAGTATCTGCAGAGATTGACTTTACAGTAACGGAACAGACACAAGAAAGTTTCAACCCTGATCTGCCTGCAATTCGCAGTGAACAGACGCTTGAAGAGCGGCGCACAAGTGGCAATGCGCTGAGCGGCGTGCCTGGCAGCCTGACCAATCAAGTGCCTGAGAATGCCGTGGCGGGTGAAGCTCAAGGTAATACTAGTGCGCCACTGAGTTCAACCACTAGAACAACGCGCAATTATGAGCTGGATCGAACCATCAGCCATATTCGTACTGGCGGAGGTGATATCAAAAGACTTTCAGTCGCTGTGGTACTCGATGACAAGCGATCAGTGGACGAAAATGGTGAGACAGTACGCAGCCCCCTGACTGAAGAGGAGATTGCACAGATCAGCAGCCTTGTGAAGGAGGCGATCGGTTTTAGTGGCCAGCGTGGAGATAGTGTCAATGTAATCAATGCATCATTTATGCTGCCTGAAGCGTTGGAACCACTGCCAGAACCCTCATTTATGGATAACCCAGGGCTATGGGACACAGGTAAACAGGTGCTAGCGGGTGCCGTGGTCTTCTTCTTACTGTTTGGTGTGTTGCGGCCAGTGCTTAAAGAGTTGGCGGCAAAAGGCGAAGTGGTGCCTCCTCAGGGGATGATGCCCGCACCGGGAGCCGATGGCATACAGAGTGACCAATTAACACTATCAGGAGGGGGGGGCTCTCAGCAAAAGAGTTACGATGATAATTTAACAACAGCGAAAACGTTAGCCTCTCAAGATCCGAAACGTGTCGCACAGGTTGTCAATAACTGGGTCGCTACCGATGGCGGGTAAAAAACAAGATGAACTGACAGGCGTCGATAGAGCTGCAATCTTGCTGATGAGCCTAGGTGAACAGGGGGCTTCTGAGGTACTGAAGTATATTGGCCCCAAAGAAGTTCATCGTGTGAGTGCAGCGATGTCAACATTAAGCAATATCTCACGTGAGCAGGCGGATGGCGTGTTGGATGAGTTTTGTAAAAGTGCAGATAATGAAACTGCATTTGGGGTGGGCTCCGATGAGTATTTGAAGAGCGTGTTGGTTAAAGCCTTGGGAGAGGATAAAGCGGGCAGTGTGATTGACCGCGTGTTGATGGGCACAAGTTCATCAGGACTCGAGCAACTCAAATGGATGGATCCGCGTGCGGTTGTCGAGGTGATCAAGCTTGAACATCCTCAAATCATATCGGTAGTGCTCTCATACCTTGATCCGGAACAAGCTGCTGAGGTGATTGGCTTGCTGCCTGAAAAAGTGAGGTTAGATGTACTGCTACGGGTGGCAACGCTTGACCGCTTACAACCTTCGGCACTGGAAGAATTAAATAACGTGATTGAGAAACAATTTAAAGGTAATACTGCGGTTAAGTCTGCATCAGTAGGTGGAATCAAAACTGCCGCAAATATTCTTAACTTAATGGATAGCTCAGAAGAGAGCGTGATCATGGATCAAATTACAGAGTTTGATAATGAATTGGGCGAGAGCATTCAGGATCTCATGTTTGTATTTGCTGACCTTGCCGAAGTTGATGATCGAGGTATTCAGGCGCTATTGCGTGAGGTCTCATCGGAGGCGCTAGTATTAGCACTAAAGGGAGCCGAGCCCGACATGCAGTCGAAAATTTTTGACAACATGTCAAAACGTGCAGGAGAAATGTTGAAAGACGACCTTGAGGCGCGAGGTCCTGTGAAACTGAGTGATGTTGAAGCTGCGCAAAAAGAGGTATTGTCGATTGCACGGCGCATGGCTGAGTCTGGCGATATTCAATTAGGTGGTAAGAGCTCTGACGAATATGTCTAGTCGTATTATTTTTTCTGAAGATATTGATGATTGCCCACGCTGGAAAATTCCTGAAGTGCCTGGCGCAGGGGGGATCGCACGCAAGGCCGTTAGAGAGCCGACACAAAAAGAGATCGAAGCTCGTCGTCAGCAAGGTTATGACGAAGGGTTTAAAAAAGGGAAGCAGGAAGGGATCGTTGCTGGGCAAGAGAACCTGAAACAGCAGGCAGAGCATCTTGCTCAGGTGGTTAATCAATTATCTAAACCACTCGAAAACCTTGATGATGAGGTTGTTAACGAGCTGGTGACGTTGGCTATGACCATTGCAAAGCATCTAGTGCGGCGTGAAATTAAAGAACACCCAGGTGAG
>JALSHQ010000281.1 GCA_026982145.1 Gammaproteobacteria bacterium
AACAGCACATCAATATCAAGCAGCGCACACATCTTCTCTATTACGATCCCCCTGTACCATGGGTGTTTGGTGGTGCCCGTACGCCAGCGCACATCGTCAGGGAGAATCTGCTCAACTTCTGCGACATCACGGCATGCGATCCCGGTGCCCGCGCCCTCGATTAATATCACGTGCTTTGGCGCTGCTCTTTCGCTACCTTTCAGCGCAGAAGATTCGCCGCTTAGTTCGGCAATAAGATTCTCAAAATCAAGAATCCTAATCGGATTCCCTCTGTGTACCATAACGCCTAAATAGCGTGCTGCGTTTCCTGGCATCACTGTGATCTCATCACACTGGGTTAATACCCCACCTAGCTTTTCTAGTGGTGCCGCCAATGTGATCTCACCTACATTAAAAAAAAGCGCCTTAAACGGTGATGTTCCCCATGCAGGTATTTCACCTCCTCCCATTACCGCCTCTGGATAATGCCTCTCTTGTGTAGCAATCTCTGGTGACTGGCTACCAACCTCTACTTCCTGTACGGGGTTAGCATTCTGCTCAATAGCTGCTGGGGCATCTGAAACCGCCTCACCGGGAATCTCCATCAGCAATGAATCTAGGTATTGAGTTAATGCTTTCTGTTGCGTAGCGAGGGCTGGTGCTTGCTTATCGTTCATCCTGTCGCCACCTCAAGATCAAGCTTATCAAGCGATAGCAGCGCCTCAAGCAGCTCACTATATGCAAGGGTACCGCGAGCGCGCGGCGCAAAATATGAAATAGGGCTACCTGCGCGACTGGCTTCGCGGAATTGTGTATCCACTGGAATAATGCCATTCCATAGCGCTTGGGCATAACGCGCTTTCATATTCTCTAGCGCTTGGCTAGCGGCACGTGTGCGGCGATCATAAAGCGTGGGTACGATAAGGTAAGGGATTGGAGACATGCGCGCATGATTCATCATCGATATTGTTCTCATCATTCTATCCAACCCCTTTAGCGCCAAAAATTCAGACTGCACTGGCACCAATAAATAGTGACATGCAGCCAGCGCATTAACCATCAATACGCCTAGCGTGGGCGGGCAATCCAATAACGCGAAATCATAGTCCTCGCTCACTTGGCTCAAACCACGTGCGATCACGAGCCCTTTTCCATCTTGCGTTCCCAGTTGGCGGTCAAGTGTTGCTAGTGCGGTTGAGGCTGTGAAAATTGAAAGGTTGTCAAACCGGGTTCCTCGCACCATTGCTGAAACCGAACCACTGCCAGCATGAAATAGACTATATATACTGCTTCCGTCACCTTCAGGGTCATACCCAAGATATGAAGTCATTGAACCGTGAGGGTCCATATCAACCAGCAATACACGATAACCACGCTGAGATAACAGCCCAGCCAAAGTCACTGCGGTCGTTGTTTTCCCAACCCCCCCTTTTTGATTTGAGACGGCCCATACTCTCACTACTCACCCCCTGTAGTAGAACCTTTGGGTGTTGAGGTGGGTGATTGAAATTTTATCGGTGGCGATATCAGTGGCGCAGGTGCCCAGCGTGAGATCCCCACTGAACTCGATAGCGGGTCATTTGCACTGGGTGGCTCAATCTCATCCAGCATAATAGGCGCTGTCCGATGCAGTCCAGATGAGCCAATCAGCGCATCAAGACGCACAGCATTATCAACCGTCGCTGCGCTATCAGGCACTGGCTCTTCTTTAGGCGCGGGTGGTTCTTCTTTAATTACTATTTGAGAACGTTTCATATAACGGCTTGCTTTAACGACGATCACTACGCGGCGATTCTTAATACGCCCCTCCAAGGTATCATTGCTCACCAGCGGGCGAAACTCACCATAACCAATGGCTGCCATTCTTTCTGGCACTATCCCTTCTGAAGAGAACATACGCACAACACTGGCAGCACGTGCCGCAGATAACTCCCAGTTTGAGGGGTATATTGGGCTATTAATAGGCAAATTATCCGTATACCCTTCAACTCTAATGTCATTCGGGAATGCCGAAAGTATGCGAGACAACGCCTCTAGAATCGGTAATGACTGCTCCTGCATCTGGGCACTGCCACTCTCAAAAAGAATATTGGTGTTAATCTCAATTTCAATCCAGCGCTTACTACGCTTTACTGAGATAAAGTCACGATCAATTAACGGCTGCATAGCGGCCTCAATCTCATTCGCAATTGAGCCCAGCTGTGTTTCTGTAAACCCTTTTATTCCCGCATCCGCCTCGCCAAAATCATCACCATCGGCCTCTTTAATCATGCGCTCTTCAGCCATTGGAAACTCGGAAAAATCCACCTCCTGTTGC
>JALSHQ010000282.1 GCA_026982145.1 Gammaproteobacteria bacterium
GCGCGACATGTTGTGCTGATGAGGCAAAACAAAAGGGAGCCGCATAGCCTGCCACTATGCTCCCAATTTTAACTACGGCGAATCAGTGTGCCAACCCCTTGATTGGTAAGCACCTCTAGCAACACTGCATGTTCTACACGCCCATCGATGATATGTGCCGTATTAACGCCCCCCTGCACGGCTTCCAGCGCACAGCGGATCTTCGGCAACATTCCGCCATAGATTGAGCCATCTGCGATCAACGCCTCAACGTCCTTGCGCGTAAGACCAGAAACTACGTTTTCATCTTTATCCAGCACGCCCGCAGTATTGGTTAGCAGCATCAGCTTCTCTGCACCCAGCACTTCAGCAATTCTGCCCGCCACCAAGTCCGCATTGATATTATAGGACTGCCCATCTTTACCCACTCCGATTGGCGCAATCACGGGGATAAAATCGCCGCCGACTAACATATCAACCACAGCAGTGTTAATGCTGGAAACTTCACCCACGTGGCCAATATCGATAATTTCTGATGCGTTCATCTCTGGCGCAGCGTTTGTAAAAGTCAGCTTGCGTGCGTGGATGAGATCGCCATCTTTGCCGGTCAAACCAACCGCCGAACCACCATGCTGATTGATCAGGCTGACGATCTCTTTATTGACCAGCCCACCCAGCACCATCTCCACAACATCCATGGTTTCGCTATCGGTCACCCGCATCCCTTCTACAAAACGGCTCTCTTTACCAATCTTCTTCAGTAGCGCGCCGATTTGAGGGCCTCCGCCGTGCACCACGACGGGGTTCATCCCCACTAGTTTCATCAGGACAACATCGCGTGCGAAGCTGTTTTTCAATGCATCATCGACCATGGCATTGCCGCCATACTTGATGACAATGGTCTTGCCAGCGAAGCGCTGAATATAAGGCAGCGCCTCAGTTAACACCTGCGCTATGTTCTTGGACGATGTTGCATTTAATGTCATATCAATATTCAACTATTTCAAAATTCAACGGGTACGGTTAGCAGCTTTCATTATCAGGCCACGGCCATCACACTAAAATGGCAGCGCAAGATCCGGCTCGATCTTTAGCATTGCCGCTTTAAAATCATTTTGAATACGTTTTAGCGCGGCATCACTGTCTGCTTCAAAACGAATCACTAAACATGGGGTTGTGTTTGAAGCACGCACCAGCCCCCAGCCTTCCCCAAAGTCGACACGCATGCCGTCAATGGTATTAATTTCACCTTCATCAAAGCTCACTTCCGCAAGGAAGCGTTTAATAAAAGCGTGATGAGCCCCTTCTTCCATCTTTACCTGCAACTCAGGCGTGCTAAAAGCTTCTGGCAGCGCAGCAAATTGCGCTTGAGGCGCGACATCACTTGCGGTCAAAATTTCAAGCAGGCGCGCACCGGTATAAAGGCCATCGTCAAACCCGTACCAACGCTCCTTGAAAAAAATATGGCCACTCATCTCACCCGCAAGTAGAGCGCCACTCTCTCTCATCTTCGCTTTGATCAGTGAGTGGCCAGTTTTCCACATCAGTGCTTTCCCGCCCTGCGCTTCAATCACTTTGGCCAAGTGGTTGCTGCATTTAATATCGAAAATAATCTCACCACCCGGATTGCGGGACAACACGTCTGTGGCATATAACATCATCTGTCGATCAGGCCAGATCACATGCCCGGTTGCATCGACCACACCGAGGCGATCACCATCGCCATCGAATGCAAAACCAAGATCAGCATGGTGAGCCTTCACCGCTGCAATCATATCTTGCAGGTTTTCGGGCTGACTGGGATCAGGATGATGGTTAGGAAAGTGGCCATCAACCTCACAAAAAAGCTCAACCACATCACAACCCAGCTTTTTGAACAGTGCCGGTGCTATCACTCCGGCCACACCATTCCCACAATCGACGACCACTTTAAGGGGGCGGGATAATTTAATGTCACCCACCACCTGTGCGAGGTAATCGGGAATAATATCGAGTGCTCGATACGCCCCTTCATCACCGCGGGTGTAATCATCC
This sequence comes from Gammaproteobacteria bacterium, assembly GCA_026982145.1. Taxonomy (GTDB): domain Bacteria; phylum Pseudomonadota; class Gammaproteobacteria; order SZUA-140; family SZUA-140; genus SZUA-76. Next base: position 2,014 of record JALSHQ010000282.1, read on the forward strand.
GTTTCAATGCGGTGACGCAGCCCTTGAATCGCTGCTTCAGCCAACGTCTCCTCAGCCAACACCATTTTGAAGCCGTTGTAGTTAGCCGGGTTGTGGCTGCCGGTCACCATCACACCCGAGCCGATACCGAGGTGGTGCGTAGCAAAATAGAGCAGTGGTGTCGGCACCATGCCGACATCGATCACATCTCGTCCGCTATCGCGCAGCCCTCGGGTCAGTGCCGCAACAAACGCCGCGCCCGAGAGTCGTCCGTCACGTGCCACGGCCACCGT
>JALSHQ010000283.1 GCA_026982145.1 Gammaproteobacteria bacterium
GAAAGCGCTATTGGCGCCAGTGGTTGAGTCGCTGGCGTTGCACCTGCATATCGATCGCATCAAGGGTGCGCTGCACCATCATGTTGAGCCGGATGTGCGCATTACACTCTTTGGTGCGGACCGTGGTGGCATTGTGGCTCACGCCACGGCGGCACTGGCGGAGGCCGGGTTGCACATTCTGTCGTTAGAGTCTGATGTCGCGGGCACTCCACAGCAGCCGCTTTACGTACTGCATATTGAAGGCAAGGCACAAGAGGGGATTGCAGCACTGGCGTCTGCGCTGGAGATCGTGGCGTGTGAAGGGATCGATACCCGTATCGTCCCGGTCGAAACTGTGATCGGATAGCGCTATTCAAGCCATGGCTGAGCTGGAAATTCTGCAATACCCGGATGAGCGCCTCAAGCAGGTCTGCGATGAGGTCACCCTTTTTGATGATGCGTTACGCACCTTTGTTGCAGCGCTTGAGGCAACGATGCGTGCCGGGCCGGGCGGGATTGGCATTGCAGCACCACAAGTGGGCAGGCTTGAGCGCATCGCGATTGTAGATCTCTCCGCCAGAAAAAAACTCAAGCAGCATGGGCGGGTCGTGCTGGTTAACCCTGAAATTATCGAGTGGCAGGGATCAGCGGTGGGGCGCGAGGGGTGTATGTCGCTGCCTGATTACACCGGTAACGTGGTGCGCGCTGAGACGATTACACTTGAAGCACAAGATGAGTTTGGTGAGCATCAGCGTTATGAGATGGCGGGCTTTGAAGCGCGAGTGGTGCAGCACGAGCTTGACCATCTAGACGGCTTGCTCTTTTTAGACCGCCTTGTGAGTCGCCGCAGTGATCTTTTTAAACGCAAGGTTTATCAGTAGCCGTGAACTACCATTGGTAGCGATACGTCAAACCAAGCGCAGGAATCTGGGTGAGGCGGTAGCGGCTCTCTAGTGATGCGTCGAGTTCGCTGGTGCGGTAGGCGGGCAGAGCAATCACTGGGAGGAGGCGGGCACTGTTTTTATCTCCCATAAACCAAGCATCTGTTTTTGCATTCATCGCACCGAGTGGGTCGGTCAACGCCATGATCCAACTGTCGCTCCAGCGCTCTTTTCCGCCATCGGCATGACGAGCCCTAATCGCTTTTCGCAGCTTCATGAAATAGATGCCGAGGAATGAGCCGGCCACTGGGGTCACGATAATATCTTGTAGCGAAGGCTCCTCAAAAAAGGCCTCGAAGCCGAACTCAAACGAGGCCGAGAGCGCAGCGGAATACCAGAAAGCGCTATTTTCATCATAACCCCGTTCACGTGCGCGCACATAATAGGCGCTGCCCCAGTAAGGGTGCATGATGTAGTTGATGTCCCACTGGTCGCTATCCCAGACGGCATGGCGAATGTTATTTTTGTATTTATCAAAACTGAAGTCATCTTTTTGTTCATCTGACCAGCCGGAAAAACTCTGCGGTGAGATGTAGAGTAGGCCGACAATGGCGACCTGATAAGCGAAAAAGTACTTTGTATCTTTGATCAGCCCCGCTTTGTCAGCAGTGCGCGCGGGCAAGGCATCAATGTCGCCACTCAGTGAATGGATGTTGAGCCTCAAGGGGTTTCGGCCCCACTCAGCGCTTTGTAGCGATGGCAACCCGAGGTTTAGGGGGGCGGGCGAGTTGAGACTCCCGTTCGCGCGGTCGCCGCCGAAGAGTGCCGATGGTTCGGAGGCCGCGTGGCTGGCAGCAGCAAGCGTCAGCAGACCGCCGAGCACACTAATGTGGCTTATACGTCGTAATATTTTTGAATACAAGGGGTTACCTGTCGGGTCTCGCGCTTTGCTTGGTTAGGGTCTGTGTGGGGCGACGGGAGACATGAACTCCAGTTAAATAATTGATGCTGAATGCTACAGCATCAAGCGCGTTTTCTGCAAGGTGGGCGGAGCAGGCGCTTAAGAAAGCAAGGTGACAGGGGGCGGTTAGGCCTGCAGTTGAAGCAGCTTGGTTTTGATTTCAACGAGATCGATTTGGGCTAATTTTTCGAATGCCTCGCCTTTCAATATATCTGTAAGTTCGACAACCATAGCGCTGCCTTCTATTTTGACCACTTTACCTCGCATCACACTTGGCTCTGAATTGCTTGGGAGGTTAAATGTCAATGTGATGGTTTCACCTGTTTTACAGCTCAACGGGATCAGTTCATTACTGTCGCAGCTAATTTTGGTGGTGTGTCCTGAAAAATCGACAATAGTGCAGTGGTTCGGTTCGCTATAGAGTTTGGTCTGGACTAACCCAGCTATTTTTGCCGCGAGTCTA
>JALSHQ010000284.1 GCA_026982145.1 Gammaproteobacteria bacterium
AGCGGTGGGGAACTTTCGAGCCAGTGGTGGCAAGGGGTTGAACATCACGGTGCCGTTTAAGCAGGAGGCGTGGGCCTTGGTTGATGAGCGTAGTGAGCGCGCCACTCAGGCAGGCGCAGTGAATACTATCAGCTTTGGAGGTGACGGCCGCGCCATGGGTGATAATACCGACGGGGTTGGCTTGCTGCGTGACCTGCAAGAGAATCACAGCGTAACCTTAAACAGTGCGCGCATTCTGCTGCTGGGTGCTGGCGGTGCTGTACGAGGTGTGTTGGGGCCGATGATTGCACAGCAACCGGTAGAGGTAGTGATTGCCAACCGCACTGAAGAGAAGGCCGTTGCGCTAGCGGGTGAGTTTAACCGCCCTGATCTGCTGCGTGGTTGTGGTTTTCAGACTATTGGCGAACAACCTTTTGACCTGATTGTGAACGGTACTGCCGCAAGTCTGCAGGGTGAGCTGCCGCCTATACCGGTCACAGCTATTGGCGATGCGACCTGCTGTTATGACATGATGTATGGCAAGGCACCTACGGTCTTTATGGCGTGGGGGAGTGAACAGCAGGCTGCAAAGGTGTTGGACGGCCTCGGCATGTTGGTGGAGCAAGCGGCCGAGTCGTTTTTTATCTGGCGCGGTGTGCGACCCGAGACTGCCGGAGTGATCGCCCAGTTACGCTAGTGGGTGGCAGGGTTCGGATTGGCTATTATATGAAATACTTTAGAAAGATGATTGAGCATTACATCCCTGTAAATAATGACGAATGGGCTCATGCTTGTAAAATATTTAATAAAAAGAGCATCAAAAAAGGGACGGTAGTACACCGCGCCGGTGAAATATTTAGTGATATATGGTTTATTGAAAAAGGTTTAGCGAGGTCATATTTTACGGATATAAACGGCAGGGACCACACATGGCAACTTTATTTTCGCGGAAAAAGTAAGCATGGTTTAAATCACTTCTATGGATGATAGCGTAAGTTTTTATGAAAAATCCGGGTCAATGCTGAGCTTTGAGGTACTTGAAGATTCGACTTTTTATATTGCATCGTTGGAAGAGCTCGATAAGTTTATATCACAAGAAAAGAAATGGGAGCATTTAGCTCGAATTTGGCTGCACGATACCTATTATGCCGCAACATACAAACGCGTACTTTCTCTCATGTCTGAGGCTCCGGCCGAAAGATATCTTTCATCATTCCGCTAGTGTTAGCCCGCTAGGCACACGCTTTGGAACATCATGACGCAGGTCCAAACTACTGGGGTCGGTGAGTGAATTGAGAAAATCCATGAGATAGCTGATTTTTCTTCTGCTAAGTTTTATTTTTCTAAGCTCATTGGCATTGCTGATCGCAGCCACCAGCGCGGGGTCGTTCATGACATAGCAATCGATGCTATCTAAATCTGCTCTCGATGGCAGCCGAGGCTGCGTTTGGCAGTTATAACGCCTGAGTGAAGCTTTTGGATTTAAATGATGTCGTATGACACCTTCCAGCGTATCGAAGGCTCCGCTGTGGCCCCAAGGGCCAGTCAAAGCAACATTTCTTAGCGGTGGTGTGCGGAACTGATAGCGGTGTAACATATCGCCCGTTACGGCTTCTCGACCAAAGTCCTCATATCCACTCGCACCATGCCCTTTGCCGGGGCCAATTTGCGGCATCGCGATAGCATGAAATTGCATGTCGGTTTGGAATTTTCCCGAGTGGCAGCGCGAACATCCCGCTTGTCCGTAAAATAACTTCAAGCCTTTTTGGGCGGATTTACTTAGCGCCTTTTTGTCACCCCGCAAGTAACGATCAAATGGGCTGTTATCAGCGCGCCATGCGGTGCTTTCAAATGCGGAAATCGCATTGGCAGCATATGCAAAGGTGATTCCGCTTTGGGTAATGCCAAAGGCTCGATTAAATAGCATCACATACTTTGGGTTATCACGTAAGCGATCCACAATGAGCGCCCAAACACCGTTAGATCCTGCAAGGTCGCCGATTGCGGCAGCATCAGCGATGGAATTTTCACCTGCTTGTCCCGCCATCTCGGTGGGTGATGTGACGGGAAACATCGCTTGTGCGGCGAGCACATTTTCTAAATTATAAGGAAGGTCATGACCTGCGGGTGACCTGAAACCACTGGGTTGAGTGTCATCAACTTCAACTCGACCGTCATGAAATAGCGAGGTCATTGACTTTGCGCCTAATGCGAAGAGTGGTGGTGAATTTCGCGGTACACGTTCAATAACGGCATCGCTACCTGTGCCGGTATCTCGCGTAACACCTAAGCCGCGAGCACCTTCACCAATAGGCAGCGATAAACCATCCCCTGTATCTGTTAATCCATGGTGGCAGGTGGCGCATGCGGTGTTTTTATTACCGCTGAGTAATTTATCAAAGAATAAAAATTTTCCTAAAGCGACTTTAGCTTTGTTTAGCTGGCCATGATCATAATAATCGTGATCATTTGGTGCTGAGGGTAAATTACCTTCGTGAGCTTGCGTGTTAATGCTGGCAAAAAAAATAGACACGGTAAATGTAACAAACGATAAAGGTGTTTTATATGTAGCCACTGATTGGTACTCCGGATGGTTATTTTGTAAGCCTCTTTATTAACCCTGGACACATGAATAGCTTTTTTCTATTAAATGAAATTTGTTGGAGGAAGCAATAGATAGTCTGTTGGCGCACAAAGTGGCGCGCTTAAATCTTTGCTGCAATAGCGATGTGTCGTTTCAATGCCCGTTAGGCTTTATTCTGACTCATGGCTCGGACGACCTAATTCATCTATAAAATAGGGTTTTATTGTGAATTCATATGTGTGCTAGGTTTTCTGAAATCGTAACTCACTGCGTAGGCGACACCACCTGCGCCGGATGCCCATGGCTTGTTTTGTGGGGGGGTACCTTATTGATTATAAAATATTTTTTCAGAAAGTGTTTTTTGTAAGCGATTAGGTAGGGTTGAGAAGTAAGCTTTTTATGCTTGTTTTCAATATAATTGAGGGGGAAATAAAATGGAAATGCTTGCTAAAAAATGGCTTTTCAAAAAGTTTTTTTAACCATGATGCTGGTGGCTGTTGTGTTTGGTGTGAATGCACATGAAAAACCAGCGAAAGAGTTCGTTCATGGCATCGAGATTAAATTGGATGATCAAACCTATTTTTTTGCTGGCCCTCCTGATGGTCCAAATGGTGCGACAGACGTACCAGGGCACCAGTGGTTGCGTATTGGAAAATATCGCCTGATTGGTAAGCACTATAATACTGGGCCTTTTGGTGTGCCTAACTTTTGGTCTAGTGATGCGGGTGACGGTGCCTTGCTCTATGTGATGGATGCGGTTATCGATAAATGGACTGAAACAAAGGCGTTACAATATTACATGAAAGGGTATATTCACTATCATATGCTGATCAATGCTGAAACAGGTGTGTGACACCCTAATAAAGTCGTCTGGTTCAAGCATGTTGCCGTCAAGGATTTTACTTTTGATGGGGCTGGCCCACTCGCCTTTGCAGGTATAGAAGCCTATTCAGTCACGCCTGGGGTGGACTATAGAATGTCTCCGAATTGGGATACACCTTATAACCCTAACCCAAGTTTATAAGGGTTTCGCACTGAAGATAAAAGAGTCTCCGCAGGTAGCAGCAACAAGTTATCTGCGGGGTTCTTTTACATTGTTAGGTCGCGTAAAAGGGGAATGAGCAGATCTATAGCTGCCATCCCCAAAAAGATAAAAAATCTGCGAATGGCCACATATCAGAAGCGTGTCGATTCCACGGTTTCAGGCTGGTATAGAAGACTGTACCCGTTTCAGATTTATCACCGAAGGCTTTATCTTCCCCCACTCGCCAATCAAGCGCCCACCAGCTCACCAGTAATCGCTCTAAGGGTTTGTGTGAGCCCTTTACATATCCTTTACGGTTGCCTTGAGTTTCGAAGAATGAGGTGTTGCGGTTCCCACTGAGTGGCAGTGTCATCAAATCGGTAGCGGGGGCGATGTTAAGTGTTTTTATGGGAGAGTGCTGCGTAATTTCATCCATGGATTGGAGCTGTATATCCATCACCCGGTGGGTTTCACTTTTCAAGTAGATGGCAACGCGCATCGATTCATCCAATGGCTCTGGCAGTTGCAGTTGCCCAGGGAGTGTCATCCCGTAAATCCACTGTGAATCGCTTTCCCACCCTTCGGGGTATGCCGTAATAGGCAGCTCACTGGTGGGCACAATGGCGAGAAAACAGCCGCAAGTGTGCACTGTGGTGATGAGTAGCGGCCTGTTATTTGCATCCAGTGTTACGACTGTCAACAAACCGTTGTTGTTGCCAGCCGTGATGTGAAAGGGGAGGAGGCTAAAGGGTGTTTTCTCGAAGTGAATGCGATAGATCAAGTTGGTGTAACGGCCGTTTGCAGTGGTGAAATTTTGACGATCAACATAAACAAACGGTTGGCTAGCATCGACATAGAGCTCTTCATCACCATGATCATCCAGTCGTGCTTGTGGTTTGCCAATGCGGTTAAAAGCGTGATCTGTTTGTTCAGCAATAAATACCGGTGCAAAACGATAGAAATCACTCGTTTGGTCGTTAACCACATAAGCGGTCGTGGCATGGGGCGCGCTGGGGTGAGGGCGAGACGTTGTGCAAGCCGTGAGTAAAATCAATATTGCGATCAGTGCCAGATGCTGGCATCCAGAGCTATTCAATGGGTTATGCAGTCTCATAAAATTCACATCGATATGCTGTATTGCTCAAAAGGAATGTCTGGTTGACTGTAACAGATACACGAAGGATACGGGGTTATGAGCGCACCATTTATGTTGGAACGCATTGGCGGCATGGCCAAAGACCCCATTTCTGAAAATAAGATTCTACGCCATCGGTTGGATGAGTTTATCGCCGAGGCGCGCAAAAATGAGCGCAAGATGCGCCGTTTTCAGTCGCTGGAATTGAAGCTCATTGGTCTTAGCTCGGTGCAAGATTTGATCGAGGCGATACTGGCGCCGGACTATGCAACGTTTCGCTGGGACGAGGTGTCGCTCATCCTGCTGGATCCCGAATATGAAATTCAACGCGCACTCGAAGAAGAGAATGTCGATCTCAGCTCGATGCCACATTTGATGTTTGCCTCAGACAGTGATGATCTGAGTACGCATTACCAAATGTCCCTTTTCCCAACGTTGGGTGCCTACCGCGCGCGCCAACACGCCCAGCTTTTCCCTGCACGTCGACGTGCTCCCGGCAGTGTCGCGCTGTTACCACTGGTGCGCCAAGGCAAGTTAATTGGCAGTCTCAACATCGGTAGTTATAGTGCTGAGCGTTTTGTGCGCGGTGTCCGCACCGACTTTTTTGAGCATCTTTCAGCCATCGTTTCGATCTGCCTTGAGAATGCCGTCAACATCGAGCGGCTGAAGCGGCAGGGGTTAACGGATACGTTAACCGCCATTAATAATCGCCGATTTTTTGACCAGCGGCTTGAGGAGGAGGTAGGGCTGGCTAAACGCAATAAACGACTGCTCTCCTGCATGTTGCTCGATGTCGATCTGTTTAAAAAGGTGAATGACACTTATGGTCACCCAGTGGGTGATCTGGTGTTGCGGGATGTTGCAGCGCTAATTCGTGCCCAGATGCGCGGCAGTGATGTGCTCTCGCGTTACGGGGGTGAAGAGTTTGCAGCGCTGCTCTCACAGGCGAGTGAAGAGGAGGCGCTGGAGGTGGCGGAGCGGATCCGTGAAAGTATCGAACAACATATTTTCAGTGTGGATGGCCACGCTGACTTTTCAGTGACCATCTCCATCGGTGTGACGACCTTTAATCCCGCCCAAAATGGCGAAGCTGCGATGGGCGTGCCGGGTGAGTATCTAGTGGGTCAGGCCGATAAAGCGCTCTATGATGCCAAGGCGAATGGCCGCAACCGTGTTGAGAGTAGCGGCGAGCTAGTCATTACTTAACGTGTAGCCCGCACTCTTTGTTGTCTGGGTCTTCCCACCACCAGCGTCCGGCGCGAATGTCTTCGCCTGTCGAGATGGCGCGGGTGCAGGGGGCGCAGCCGATGCTGGCATAGTACTGGTCATGCAGTTTGTTGTAAGGCACCGCAAAGTGATTGATGTAGCCCCACACATCCTGATTTTTCCAGCTGCTGAGCGGGTTGAATTTCTGTAGGCCGTTGCCTTCATCCCATTCCGATTCTGGCAGTTCACCGCGGGTCGGTGATTGATCGGCGCGCATGCCAGTGATCCACGCCTTCTTCTCTTTTAGCGCGCGTTGTAGCGGCAGCACTTTGCGCACATGGCAGCACGCCTTGCGCAGTTCAATGGAATCATAGAAAGCATCGGGGCCATTTTTGCGTGAGTACGTTTCGATGTCACTGCTCTCTGGTGCGTAGATGGCAAATTCGCGCCCATACTGTTTCATCGCTGCTTGGATCAGCGCGTGAGTCTCTTGTGGCAGGCGACCGGTGTCGAGGCTGAAGATTTCGATTTCGGGGGCAAACTTGCAGATCAGGTCGGTGGCGACCATATCCTCGGCACCAAAGCTGTTGGCGAAAGTGGCGGGGGAGTAGTCATCGGCGATCTCAACCAGCAGTTTTTTAGTCTGCTCGATTTTTGCTTCGAGTGAGGCATCCAATGTTGATTCTGCGCTCATGATTTCTATTCTCCTGAAAATAAAGCGGGCTGACTATGTTTATAGTCAGCCCGAATAATAGATCTATCCTGTTGCTTGGTAAGGGGATTTTAGCCTGCTTTCTTAACGCGGATGCGCGTCTTGTCACCCTGCGCTTCGGTTTCAAGGATCTCATGCCCTTCGCTGGCGAGGCTGGAGGAGACCTGCTCCGACGGCTCACCGCTAGTGAAAAGGAAATCGACCACTTCACCCGTTGAAAATTTACGCAGTTCATTACGTGCTTTGATGTAGTGCAGCGGGCAACCAAAGGTGCTGAGGTCGATCGCTTCAGCCGCTGTTTCGACACCCGCCGCAGGCATCGCCGGGACAGAGGCGCTGAGGTCGAGCTGTTGGTCGATGGTCTGGCAGGCGTTAGCGGCCTCAATCGTCCAGTGATCCATCGCCTGAGCCAGTTCGGCAAAGCTTGCGTCATCGAACTCATTTTGCAATTCAGTGATCAGCTCACCAAATTCAGCAACCTGCTGCCCAAGATTAGCCTGTGCTGGTAGCACGGTCTGGAGCAGTTTGCCGATCTCCTGCAGATCATCAAGTGGCTTTTCACCCGCGAGGAAGAGCAGTGACTGCCCCACGCGGCGTCCCACTTCGGCGGCACACTCCAGCGCGTCATCATATTTACGCTGTAGCAGAAAGGCGTTGCGATAGGTGCGTTCGGTGGCGGCTTCAGAGAAGTTGGCCGCGACCGTCTCTTGTGCAGCACCTGAACATTCACCACCACCGAGTTGCAGTACTTTGAAGTCAGCCTCATCGCCGTGATCATTCATCACATCGGCCATTTCATGCGCTTCGATGGTCGCAATATCAACCAGCAGTTCTTTAAAGTAGGCGGTGTCCTTGTTTTGCGCCCAGTTAAAAAAGCTCTCCTCGCCACTGTGATCAGAGTTGTACGTTGCCTTCACTTTTTCGATAGCCGTTTCGATGCGCGCCGAAGGCACGGTGGGCCCTTTGATCGCAATTGCGCCACCGTTGCGGCCGTCACCACCGATGTACATCTGGTAATGGGGAACCAACTTGCCATGTTTGCGCTTGCCTTCACCATAGATGCCGATATCGCCAGTCTCAGGTTGTGCGCAGCCGTTATGACAGCCTGAGACGCGAATCCGCAGATCACCTTCGCCGCCGCTCAGTTTAGGGCCAAGGATGGTGGAGGAGGTGATGCCGAGGCGACAGGTGGAGGTGCCGGGGCAGGCGACTACGTCGTCACCGGTTTCGGGTTGTTTGAGTGAGAGCGCTTCTAGGTCGGTACGTACTGCGGTGATCTTCTCATCAGGCACGCCGACGAGGACCAAGTTTTGATCCTGCGTGGTGCGGATATCATTGATGTTGTGGCTGCGCATCAGTGTTGCGAGGCCGCGTAGCTGTGCCACGGTGATGTCACCAATCGGCAGGGCGATCGGGAAGATATTCAGACCAGCCTGTTTCTGTGCTAGCACCGCACGGGGCGCGCCGGGATTGTTGTAGCCGTTGCCAGATTGCGGCTCAACCCACTCGGCGGCTGGCAATGTTTTATCTGCCAGCGCGGTAATGGTGCGTGCCAGCTCTTCCCGGTATTTCTCGACGAAGCCCTCTTTGCCAAACTTATCGACCAGAAACTTGATGCGGGATTTGGCGCGCATGCGACGGTTGGAGTAGCGGTTATGGAGCGAGATGATCGCTTCCATTGAAGCGAGCAGCTGTTTTTCAGGGATAAACTCTTCAACCGTGATCGCGTGGCGAGGCTTGTGGCCAAGGCCGCCACCGGCAAGGATCTTAAAGCCCGGCACTCCATTCTGTTTGATCGCAACCACGCCGAGGTCGTGAATCATCGCTTGAGAGCAGTCAGACTCACAACCCGAAAAGCTCATCTTGAATTTACGTGGCAGATGCTGGGTCAGCGGGTAGCGCAAAAAATGCTGCACCACGTTATTCAGTATCGGTGAGATGTCGGTGTGCTCATGTGGGCAGACACCCGCCAGTGGGCAGCCGGTAATGTTACGCACGGTGTTGTTGCACGCTTCACGTGAGGTCAGATTGGCTTTCGCTAACAGGCGAATCGCATCGGGTGTCTTTTCCAGTGGGATGTAATGGATCTGAATGGCCTGACGGGTAGTGACATGCGCGATGCCGTGCTGAGAGTATTTTTCAACCACATCCGCCACATGCTCAGCTTGCTCAGCATTGAACTGACCCGCAGGCAGTTTGATGCGGACCATATTAACGCCTTCCTGACGCTGGCCGTAGATGCCCTGTTGCAGGCGCATCGACTGAAAACGGTCATGATCGATCCGTTCATCAAGGAACGCCTGCAGCGTCTCTTCATAACGAACAATCTCTTCATCACTGGTTAATGGTTTTGTTATAACCGCCATTACTTCTCTCCTGCCCTGATTGCGGGCGATATTGTTGTTCAGTTCTTTGTTTTTTATGAAAACACAGCAAATTTAAGTCCGATCAGCAACAGCATGGTAGCCAAGATCGGGCGCATTACTTTTTCCGAAATAACGGTGCTCATATGGCTACCGACAAAGATACCGGGCAGTGAGCCAGCGAGTAAATAGGCCAGCAGTGTGTAATCAACGGTGCCCATCTGCATATGTCCCATGCCTGCAACGGCCGTGAGCGGCACGGCGTGAGCGAGATCCGTGCCGACAACGCGCATGGTGGGCAGTGATGGATACAAAAACAGCAGTATCGCTGCACCAAATGCACCGGCTCCGATGGAGGTGATGGGTACCAGAATGCCTAAAAGCACGCCAGCGAATATGGTAACGGGTGTGCGCAATTGTTTCCAGTTTGGCAGTAATCTTTTAATCCCTTCACCAGAGTGCTGGATGGTGTTTTTGAGGTAAAGGGCGAAGGCGGTTAAAATCAGCGCAACGCCCAACCAGGTGTTGACCAGCGCATCGATCTGAAAGTCGGGTGAATGAGTGAGTACGTTATCCAGTACATAAACTGTCAGGACGGCAGTCGGCAGGCTGCCAAGTGACATCCAACCGACGATATTCCAGCAGATGGTGCCGCGGCGATTGTGCGAGATGATGCCGCCGGTTTTGGTGATGGCGGCAAAGAGCAGGTCAGTGCCGACAGCGACGATTGGCTGCACGTTGAAGGCAAAGATCATCAGGGGAGTCATCAGCGAGCCGCCGCCCACGCCGGTAAGCCCGACGAGCACGCCAACGGCAAAGCCCGAGATGATATAGATCCATTCCACTGTGATATGTCCGGTACCTGTTATCTAACCAGGTGATATTTATGGCTTCTTTCTATTATTCGACGGTTTTAAGGGGGGCGATTCTAGCATAGATCTATATTGCCTATAATAACAAATAGTGCTATCAATAGAATTATTAGTTATATAGATGGCAGTCGGGAGTGATCATGAATTTTCAGCAACTGCGCTACATCCGCGAAGTCGAGCGTTGTGGGCTTAATATTTCAAACGCCGCGGCTGCGCTGCACACTGCTCAACCGGGGGTGAGTCATCAGATTCGCCAGTTGGAAGCGGAGCTGAATGTGCAGATCTTTGAGCGCAATGGCAAGCGCCTTGTCGGCGTGACCCAGCCGGGGCGGGCGGTGTTGGCGATGGCGGAGCGGGTGTTGCGTGAGCTGGAGCACATTAAGCAGGTCGGGTTTGAGTTCACCCACGAAGCGAGTGGTAGCCTCTCGATCGCCACCACTCACACTCAGGCCTGTTATGCGCTGCCGCCAGTGATCAAACGTTTTACCGAACTTTACCCCAATGTGCGGCTCCACCTACACCAAGGAAGCCCGACACAAATCGCCCAGCTTGCGGCCTCCGGCGTGGCTGATGTGGCGATTGCGACGGAGGGGATCGACCTCGACGAAGATTTGGCGATGATGCCCTGCTACCAGTGGAATCGCTGTGTCATCGCGCCGCAGGGGCACGAAATCTTGAGTGGCTCGCCGCTGACGCTGGAGGCGATCGCCAGCTATCCGATCGTCACCTACGATTTTGCCTATGCCGGGCGCACCAAAATCAACCGCGCATTTGAAGCGGCCGGGCTGCGCCCCAATATGGTACTCACCGCGCTCGATGCGGATGTGATTAAAACCTATGTGAAGCTTGGCCTAGGGGTTGGGCTGGTGGCATCGATGGCCTATGATTCGGCGCGCGACAGTGCGCTGGGAATGGTTGATGCCGCACACCTGTTTGAAGCGAGCACCACTCACATTGGGATCCGTCGTGGCAGCTACCTGCGCGGGTTTCATTACGCTTTTATTGAGATGTTCGCGCCGCACCTTGACCGCAAGGCGGTCGATGCAGCGATGTAAAACTGCCTCAGGCGGCACGATACTGCGTTAAAATCCAGCTCATAAATACTCATTTACTGCACGTAAACTCCGTTTTCTTCGCCGAATTTCGCCTTGTTTCGTATTCTCCTGAGGCAGTTTTTGAGTTCAGAGGCTCTCGTGTACGAGTGTGCTGGGCTACTCTTCTTCGGTTGGATTACCCTCTTCATCCGCGGCTGCAGCGTAGCCACACTCCTTCTGCGGGCAGACCAGCTCCGTCCCTTTGCGTTTGGTGGTCTTGAGCGACAGGATCGGCCAGCCGCAATCGGGGCACGCCCTCTCAATCGGTTTGTTCCAGATCGCGTAGCTGCAATCTGGGTAACGGCTACAGGAGAAGAAGATTTTGCCGCGACGTGATTTACGCTGCAGGATCGTCCCCTGTTTGCACTCTGGGCACTCCACTTCGGTGTCGCTGGGCTGCTCAATGGGTTCGATATGTTTACACTTTGGGTAGTTGCTACAGCCGATGAATTTGCCGTAGCGGCCGTGGCGAATGATCAGGTCTGACTCGCAATCGGGGCAGTTGCGCCCTTCAACCTTTTCAGGTTCAGTGCTTTCGCCATCGTCACCGAGGTTGCGGGTGTAGTCACACTCCGGAAAGGCAGTGCAGCCGACGAAACGGCCGCGACGCCCTAGGCGGATCGAGAGTGGCTTCTCACACTTAGGGCAGTTCTCATCCATCGCTTCTTGGGTAACATCTTTACGCTGCACGCTCTTTTCTTTGTCATCGACGAGTGCTTTGAAGGGGATCCAAAAATCCTTCATCAGCGGGACCCACTCTTTTTCACCACGCGAGATCGCATCGAGTTCATCTTCGAGGTTCGCGGTGAAGTTGTAATCAACGTACTGAGTAAAATGTTCGGTCAGAAATTTATTGACCACTCGGCCCACATCCGTTGGCCTAAAGCGTTTTTTCTCAAGCTCGACATAGTCACGCGCCTGCAATGTTGAGATGATGCTGGCGTAGGTTGAAGGGCGGCCGATGCCGTGCTCCTCAAGCGTTTTCACCAGACTCGCCTCGGTATAGCGCGGTGGTGGCTCGGTGAAATGTTGCTCAGGTTGTATCTCCAACAGCTTAACTTCATCACCCTCTTTTAGCGGCGGTAGCAGCTTGTCATCATCGTTCTCTTTGCTGTCGTCGAGTCCTTCCTGATAGACCGCCATAAAACCAGGTTTGACGATGGTCGAACCGGTGGCACGGAAGGTATTACCCTTACCAGCGCTGAGATCAATACCAACCATATTGATGGTCGCGTGGATCATCTGACAGGCGACGGTGCGCTTCCAGATCAGACTGTAAAGCTTGTATTGATCGGCGCTCAGTTTATCTTTGATCGATTCAGGGTCGAGCGAGACAACCGTGGGGCGGATCGCCTCATGCGCCTCCTGTGCATTTTTCGATTTGGTCTTGTAGCTCTTCGGCTCTTTAGGCAGGTTCTCTTTGCCGTAGCGCTCGCTGATCAGCTCACGCAGCTGCTCCACCGCCTCGGCGGCGAGGTTGACCGAATCGGTACGCATATAGCTGATCAGACCGACTGTTTCGTCGCCAATGTCGATTCCTTCATAGAGCTGCTGTGCGGTACGCATGGTGCGCTGTGCGGTAAAACTGATTTTGCGCGACGCCTCCTGTTGCAGCGTCGAGGTGGTAAACGGTGCGGCGGGATTGCGACGGCGCTGTTTCTTCTCAACTTTCTCAACAGTGAGTTTGCCAGCGGCCGCTTTGTCGATCGCTTTATGTGCTTTAGCGGCTGTTTTTTCATCGGTGATGCTGAACTGTTCCAGCTTCTCACCTTTGTAGTAGGTCAATTTGGCGCTGAAGCACTCTTTTTTCTTGGTTTTATTTTGGGTCTGAAGGTCAGACTCCATCGTCCAATATTCGCGTTTTACAAAGCGTTCGATCTCATCTTCACGCTCGGCGATCATGCGCAGCGCAGGGCTTTGAACGCGACCGGCGGAGAGACCGCGGCGGATTTTTTTCCACAACAGTGGCGAGAGGTTAAAGCCCACCAAGTAGTCGAGCGCGCGGCGTGCCTGCTGCGCATTGACCATGTCGATGGAGAGTTCGCGCGGATTAGCGACCGCTTCATTCACCGCTTTCTTGGTGATTTCGTTGAAGGCGATGCGATAGACCTTAATTTTTTTGAAGGCTCTTTTCTTTTTCAGGATCTCTAGCAGATGCCATGAGATTGCCTCACCTTCCCTATCCGGATCTGTTGCGAGGTAGAGGTTGTCGACATTTTTCAGCGCCTTGACGATGGCGTCGGTATGTCTGGCATTCTTTTCGATGAGCTGATATTTCATCGCAAAGTCGTTGTCCGGGTCGACCGCCCCTTCTTTGGGCAGCAAGTCGCGCACATGGCCGTATGAGGCGAGGATCTCAAAATCCTTACCCAAATATTTTTTGAGTGTTTTTGATTTGGCCGGTGATTCGACGATGACAAGATTTTTGCTCATTCAGAAGCCATACGTATTATATTAGTCTTTAGTGAGGTATGTAATTAATAGCGCCGGGCGCAGGTTACCCCGGTTAGCGGCACATCTCTGTGTGTGATTAGAACCGCCCCTAGTGCAGTGTGGTTTCCATGCCGTCGAAGACGATATCCTCGACCCAGCTGAAGGCGGCCTCTTGTCCCGGTTGGTTGAAGAGCACCATCAGCACGATCCACTTAAGCTCATCCAGATCGATGGTGTTGGCTTCAAGTGCCAGCGCGCGATCAATGATCAATTCACGGGTAGCGGGCAGTAACACGTTGGTCTGCTCGAGAAAAAGCAGAAAACCGCGGCTCTCCGGTTCGAGTCGTTCAATCTCATCTACACTATAAATGCGCATCGCATCGGATGAAGAGTGAACCTCAGTCAGGCCAAACCCGTCCTCTTCTCGCTGTTGTGAGAGATCTTCGAGCCACAGGAATGCTTTGCCGATTTCGCCTTGTGAAAAGCCGGCCTCTTCGAGCCGTATTTTTAATGAATCATGATCTGGGCTGATTTCTGCCTCTTCACTTATATAGTGCTCGAAGAGGTACATCAGCACATCCAGCATGTTTTCTTTCATCAAATAAATCCTTAGTTTCCCACCTTGAAACCGTTGCGAGCATAATGGCCACCGGGGGTCGTTTTTACATAATTGTGCAGCTCAAGTATGAGAAGAATGGCGGAAAGTTCTTCGACAGTCAATTCTGTGCGCTCAACTAGGGTGTCGATGGAGCTGGGATCAAAGCCGAGGCTGCTTAAAACCTTTTGCTCGTTGGGGGCTAGCGGTTTTGAGAATAGCGGCAAGGTGGTGGGTGGCTCATTGGGTGGGAAAGCGGAGCTTAAGGCACCGAGTTCATCAATGATATCTTTAGTGTTTTCAACAAGTTTTGCGCCATCTCGCAGTAGCGAGTGGCACCCTCTGGCAAGTGGATTGTGGATTGAACCGGGGATCGCGAAGACCTCTCGCCCTTGTTCCAGTGCACTGCGTGCCGTGATTAAGGAGCCGCTGCGTAGTGCCGCTTCGGTGACCAGCACGCCGAGGCTCATGCCGCTGATAATGCGGTTGCGTCGCGGGAAATTTTCGGCAAGCGGGGGGGTGCCGATGGGAAACTCGGTGACCAGTGCACCATTTTGGACAATTTCGTTGGCGAGTGAGCGGTTACTTTTAGGGTAGCGGTGGTCTGGGCCTGTGCCCATTACCGCGATTGTTGCCCCCCCATTGGCCAGTGCGCCACGATGGGCGAAGGTGTCGACGCCCAGAGCAAGGCCGCTCGTAAGAGTGTAGCCGTGGCGAACAAGGTCTCGCGCGAAGGCAAAGGTGTTGTCGCTGCCGTCGGGGCTGGGATTACGGCTGCCAACGATGGCGATCTGCTGTCGCGAGAGCAGGTTAAGATCGCCCTGAATAAACAGCAGCGGAGGTGGGTCGATGATCTCTTTTAAGAGTGCCGGGTAGAGGGGGTCGCTGCAGGTGATGATGTGGTTGCCCGACTGCCGTTGCCAGCGGAGCTGTTTCTCGACCTGCGACCAGTCGGGAGTCGAGAGACGCGCGGCCACATTTTGGGGGATTACTTTGGCATCAGTGAGCTGTTTTGGATCGGTTGCCAAGATTTGGCATGGAGTGCCGATCTGGGTCAGCAGTGCTTGGAAGCGGCGTGAACCGATCCCGGGGGTGAGAAGCAGGGCAAGCCAGTGGGCAAGCTCATCTTCAGAAACAGAAAATCCTTTTTCTGGTCTCATCAACTGAGGCAAACAGAGGGGGGTACAGCACTCTGTTTGCGTGGGTTCCTTGGTTGGTGGTTTAAGTCTCGATGCGACCCGGCAT
>JALSHQ010000285.1 GCA_026982145.1 Gammaproteobacteria bacterium
TCTACTCGGGTTGATAACTCACCATTACCGATGAGTGAGATCGGGGGGTATAAAGTATACATGGGGGTCGATGCAAATGCGTTGGCGCTCTATGAGGATATTAGTGACCCGTATCAAATGGAGCTTGTGGTGAGTGACCTAGATGCCGGCACCTACTACTTTGCAGTCACAGCTTATAATCAATATGGTGCAGAGAGCGATTTTTCGGAGGTTGTAGATAAGGCGATCTAAACAGCAGGTTTATTTTCCCCAGCAAAAAAGCCCTGATCATTGATTGGGGCTTTTTTGTTGGTTTTCCCATAGAATAAGCATTACTTATACTATATGAATTAGGTATTGAGGGTGGCGGCCAGTTGAGAGTTGCTGTTGATATTGTGAGGAGAAGATGTACGAGTCTTTCTATAATTTGCACGCCAAGCCTTTTCAGCTCAGCCCTGACGCGAAATTCTTTTACAATAGTCGTGGCCATAAACGTGCGATGTCCTACCTGCGTTACGGCATCACTCAGGGCGAAGGGTTTATTGTTATTTTGGGTGGTATTGGCACCGGCAAAACGACGATGGTGCAGGCGCTGTTTGACCAGTTGACGGACGAGGGGGTGATCGCAACCAAATTGGTGACGACGCACTTGGAGGCTGATGATCTGCTGCGGCTGGTGGCCACCTCTTTTGGGTTGTCTGATGATGGCGCATCAAAGGCGGCTTTATTAAAGAATCTAGAAGCGTTCTTTATCGAGAAATCGAGAGAAGGGAAGCGAGTTTTGCTAGTGGTCGATGAAGTGCAGAATATTCCAGTGAAATCCTTGGAAGAGCTGCGAATGCTCTCTAACTTTCAGATCGGCGGCACGGCTTTATTGCAGATCTTTTTGCTCGGTCAGAGCGAGTTCATTCAGACTTTACAAGCGGATGGGTTGGAGCAATTGCGCCAGCGTATCATTGCATCGCACTATTTGAAGGCGCTGGAGCGTGATGAGGTTAAGGGGTACATAGAACACCGCTTGACCTCTGTAGGTTGGCAGAATGACCCCTCATTTGATGAGACCGCGTATGATGAAATTAACACTTATACCTCTGGTGTTCCCAGAAAAATCAACACATTATGTGACCGATTAATGCTCTTTGGGTACCTTGAAGAGATTCATGAATTTGATGCAAATGTAGTGAAAATGGTCACGAGTGAACTGCAGGGGGAGGTCGGGTGTGTGCAGCAGGAAGATCTCGTCTTGCCACGTCAAGAGACAAAGGTGAGTCAGAAATTAGTGGAGATAGAGCAGCGGCTTTGTGCTGTGGAGGAAAAAGCCGGAGGGCTTGAGGAGCGGCTGACATCCCAGCGTTCACTTTTGGCGCGATTATGGCCACTGTCGCGTGGCAGCTGAACCGGGTATCTGCTTGTCATTAGCTACAATAGTCTGTTTTGAATCTATTTGGATTGACGTAAGGCGGAGAGATTGATAGTGTAAACGCGTTCATGTGCATCCATGTGATATGGTGTTTGGGGAGCACAATATAAAAATAAAAGGGTTCATCTTATGATCAAGAAATCACGCGTTTTGATGGCACTATTGGGGGGGCTAGCGTCTCTAGTGCTGGTTAGTGGGGCTCATGCCGGTAAACCAGGTGATCCTGTGGCTGGTGAGATGCAAGCTGGATTATGTGGCGGCTGCCATGGCTTTGATGGTAATAGTCCTGATGCCAGTTTTCCTCGGCTTGCAGGGCAGTATGAAATGTATATTGTTAAGCAAATTAGGGACTTTCAAAAAGGCCATCGTGCAAATAACGATACCATGGCGGGTATGGCGGCGATGGTAGCATCGTTGCAGGATGCTAAGGATATCGGTGCCTTTTTTGAAAAGCAGAAGATGGCGAAAAAGCCAATCGCTGCTGTTGATAAAAAGCTGGCTGCAAAAGGTAAGAAGTTGTTTTATGACGGTAATCCTAAATCGGGGCTCTATGGTTGTGTGAACTGCCATGGTGATCGGGGCATGGGTAAAGCGCCGAATATTGATGTTTTCCCAAGAATTGGTGGCCAACATCGTGACTACCTTATAAAGCAGTTGAAAGAGTTTAAAAGTGGTGCGCGTGCAAATGATCCTGCTGGCATGATGGCGGATATTGCGAAGAAACTATCAGACAAAGAGATTGCTGCAGTGTCTCATTATCTTTCAGCGCAGCTACCTTAAGTAAACTCCTCCGGCTTTATCGGCTGGAGAAAACCAAAAAACGGCAGGCTGTTTATTAGCCTGTCGTTTTTTTGTGCGCGAAATATATCGGGTGT
>JALSHQ010000286.1 GCA_026982145.1 Gammaproteobacteria bacterium
TCGCCACAAACCCAACGGTAGAAGGCGAGGCGACATCACATTACATTGCTGAGCTTGCACGCTTGCGCGGTGTTAAATCGACCCGCATCGCATACGGCGTGCCGTTTGGCGGTGAGCTTGAATATGTGGATGGCGGCACATTAACGCATGCGTTTAGTGGGCGGCGAGCGCTCTAAAGGTGATGACCATCACTTTAAGTCATGGCTAAATCAGTCATCATTGTTTTATACCGACTCAGAAGCTTATTCGCTACCAACGTTACTTAATTTGTTGCTGCAAAACAGCTAGAGAAATTGAGTGATATTAATCCCCCGCTTTGTTAGTAGCCTTGATATACTTAATCTGAATGAGACCTGAACATTTTCGAAGGAAGAGGTGCTGTAATGGCCTCGAAGTAAAGGTGCCCGAATGCAGTTAACACTTTATACCGATTATTCGCTACGTGTGTTGGTCTACCTTGGCTTGAAAGAGGAGGGACTGGCGACGATCACTGAAATTTCAGATAACTATGAGATTTCACGCAACCACTTGGTTAAGGTGGTGCATAACCTCTCTAATAATGGCTTTATTCATACGGTGCGTGGTAAAGGGGGCGGGATGCGGCTCGCATTCGCGCCGAGTGATATCAATATCGGCACGGTGGTAAGGGCAACAGAAAATAATTTTAATATTGTTGAATGTTTTGAGCGGGATTCGAGCAGCTGCCCTCTCACCCCAGTGTGTGCATTGAAGGGCGCATTGAAAGAAGCGAGCCGTAACTTTCTTGCCGTGTTAGATCGCTATACGCTGGCGGATGTGCTGGTTAATCGCGATGAGTTGGCCGCGACCTTTAAGTCGATCAAAATTGCTGAGCAACCGATGAAGCCGCCGCTTGTTGCGCCGCGAGCGGAGTTGGGCTCTTAGTCGCTACTATTAAGATCGTTATAGATACGATAGTAGCTTTCCATTCGTGCGGCACTGATCTTTCCCGCTGCTGCCGCGGCTTCAATCGCACAGCCCGCATTATGGCGATGGCTGCAATTTCTAAATCGGCACTCACCTAGATAGGGTTTAAATTCTCGGAAGCCTTCTGCCAGTTGAGCGGCCTCAACTTTCCACAGCCCAAATTCACGTACGCCGGGTGAGTCGATCAAGTGTCCCCCTTGCGGCAGGTGGTAGAGCACCGTGGTTGTCGTGGTATGTTTGCCAAGCCCTGAGTGGGCAGAGACTACATTGGTACGAATGGCCAGCGTTGGCATGATGGCATTGATCAATGATGATTTTCCTGCGCCAGACTCACCCACAAAGATACTGATTTTATCGCAAAGCTGATTGTTCAGCGCCTCGATGCCGATTTCTGCTTTGGTGCTGGTCAACAGCGTGGTGTAACCAATATCTTGGTAGATCTTTAGTGCTAGCTCCATTCGTTTGATGGTTTCCTGCGATGCCAAATCACACTTATTAAGCAGGATCAGCGGCGTGGCACCTAATAACTCTGTTGCGACGATATAGCGATCCGTCAACGCCGTGTTGAATGCATAGTGAGCTTGCTCATCACCCACGTCGGGAATGGCGTTGACGATGATCAGTTGGTCGATATTAGTCGCGGTCTCTTTCGCTTGCCCGCGGCGATCCGGGCGCGTTAAAACATTTTTGCGCGGCATGGTGGCGGTGATGACGCCGCCATCGCCACTGACCTCCCAAGTGACAAAATCACCGCAGAGCGGAGATAGCTTTTTACGGCTAACGCATTGCCTGATTGTTCCATCTTTATCTTCAACCGCGTAGAAGTTGCTATAGCGCGTAATGACAAGCCCATTGAAGGGATCTGGAAATGTGGTCATTACACTTTCTGCGTTTGAGTGGTTGTGAAAAGGCGCGTCACTTGATCAATCCCGTTTTTTTGCAAGGTGAGCAATCCTTACCGGTGCGGGAGGGTGAGAGTCGTGAAATGCAGAATAGAGATGGTCGGGCGTTAGCGTGGCCGCGTTCTCCTCATACATTTTCACCAACGCTTGAATCAGTGCCTCAGCATTGGCGTGTTTGGCGGCAAAATCATCGGCTTCGAATTCATGTTTGCGTGATACGCGCGACATAATGGGGCCGACAAAGAAGGTAAACACGGGCATCACCAGCATAAATAGCATCAGTGCGGTGTGGGTTGATGGGTTTTCAATGCCAAGGCCGTGATAAAACCAGGGTTGATTAATGAGCCAGCCCAACAGCGCCAGTGCAGCAAGGCTCATTGCGGCGGTCGAGACCAAGCGCTTTTTGATGTGGCCATGTTTAAAGTG
>JALSHQ010000287.1 GCA_026982145.1 Gammaproteobacteria bacterium
AACCTTATTGCCATTAACCCAGGAAAATCGACCACCGCTGGCGTTTCAATTGGCATCTTTGGCGCTGAACGCCCGTTGACGATTGATGATACGGTCGCACTCGAAAAGCTGCGCAATATCGAAGCGGCTGTACCGCTCGTGCAAGGCAATGCAGAAGTTGAATCTAGCCACCGCCAGCGGCGCACGACTGTTTATGGCGTAGGCGGTGATATGCCACGAGCATTTCGCACCGAGGTGATGCTGGGACGTTTTTTTCTCGAAGAAAACCCCAATACCCCTCGCGCAGTGGCGGTGCTCGGCAGTCAGCTGCGCAGCGAACTTTATGGCAACAGTAACCCTGTTGAACAGCGTATTCGGATTGGGGGTGAGCGTTACCGTGTCATCGGTGTATTTGAGCCTAAAGGGCAGATCCTCGGGGTTGAGCTTGATGATGCCGTCTATATTCCCGCCGCACGGGCGTTGGAGATGTTTAACCGAGACAGCTTGGTTGAGATCGACCTACTCTACCGCGAAGGTGCCAACATCGATGAAGTTGTCGCAAACATTACCCACCTGATGGCCTCGCGGCATGGCCGCGATGACGTCACCATTACCACCCAGCAGCAGATGCTAGAGGTGCTCGGTTCAGTGCTTGGGATCCTCACTTTTGGAGTCGCAGCACTGGGTGGTATCTCACTGCTGGTCGGCAGCATTGGCATCTTTACCATCATGACCATTGCGGTTAATGAACGTATTTCGGAAATTGGTTTACTGCGTGCATTAGGTGGAAAACGCAACCAAATCATGGTGCTATTCCTTGGTGAAGCGATCATGCTGGCGACATTAGGCGGCCTAATCGGCTTAATTATTGGTGTGGGTGGCACGCAATTGATCGCCCTGTTTGTTCCCGCCTTGCCTGTTCATATCTCTTGGTACTACCTTATAACCGCCGAACTGTTAGCACTCATCATTGGCATTATTGCCGGTGTTTTGCCGGCTCGACGCGCCGCAAACCTTGACCCGATCGTAGCCCTGCGAAGCGAATAATCTGCCCTCTCCATTCGAGCTTAAGCGATTGTTTTACTAAAAAATAATCCATGACGAGCTAATCCCTAAAAATTCACCTTAAGATATCTAAACTTTTATTTTGCAACGTCGATACCTCAATTAACGAGTTCATGGAAGCGCTCCCCTGCCGACATTTAGCCAACGTGGCCACTGGGTGCTGTTACCGATAATTTAGTCATAACAGGCAACTAAAATCGTCACATTAAAAGTGTTAAGCACCGACCTACCGACATGCTAGGAGAACAAGATGACATCTGATAATGCTGCATATAAAAGCCCTCTCGGTCTGGATGTGGAGTTGTTGGAAAAAACGTTTGAGGCGCTTTTACCATCAGGCGAGAAACTGGTTAAGCGCTTTTATCAAGAACTATTCAGGCAGCACCCAGATATCAAGCCACTTTTTGGCCGCAGCAGTATGGGGGCTCAACAGAAAAAATTACTCGCGGCACTCAAGCTAGCCATCAATAATTTGCGCCAACCAGAAGCACTGGAAAGTGCCCTATTAACGCTTGGCGAAAAACATGAAAATTATGGTGCCATCGCAGAACATTATGATGCGGTTTCAGAAGTTATGCTTGAAGTATTTGAGGAGTTTGCAGGTGATTTATGGACGCTGGAAGTCAGCGATGCTTGGAGTGATGCGCTTAATTTGATCTTCCAAACAATGTTAAAAGGATACAACCAGAGTGAGCAGAACGAAAGTATGGGCGCTTTGATGAATAATATTGAGGCGATGAAAGACATTCTTGAACACGCGCCCATCAACATTATGATCGCAGATGCCGATGAAAACGTAGCATTTGTTAATCGCCAAGCGCGCGAAATTCTACTTGAAGTGGAGGATGAGCTTGCCACTTACATTCCCGGCTTCAAAGTCAGCGAGGTTATGGGAGGCAGTATTCACCGCTACCACAAAGATCCAGATGCGATTAAGAAGGTGCTGGCTCAACTTAAGCCAGGTGAATCACATAAAGGAGAGATTTGCCCGGGTCACTTCATTTTCGAACATGAAACACGCGCGATTTTTGATCAACAAGGAAGCCGCATCGGTTCAGTCGTGCAGTGGAGTGATGCAACCGAGAGGCGAGCCAAAGAAGAGGAAGCCTTTAGACTACAACGTGCGATTGATGGCTCTAAAACCGCGATTATGACCATCGATCGTGACCTGAAAGTCACTTATGCAAACGACCAAACCATTGCACTGATGTAGCATTATGCACCTGAAT
>JALSHQ010000288.1 GCA_026982145.1 Gammaproteobacteria bacterium
GCCACTCTGCAGGTGACTGCATTCTCAAAGCCGTCGTTGACCGTATCTCTGAATGCATCCGCAGCTCCGATATGCTGTTTCGCTACGGAGGTGAAGAGTTCACCATCCTGCTCAGCAACACCGATAAAGAAGGGGCAATGCTGCTTGCAGAACGTATTCGCAGAACCATTTACACCAGCAGCTATCAATATGGCGACCTGTTAATACCCACCTCCGCGAGCCTAGGAGTGGCTTGTATCAATAGTGGCGACACCTCAAGCACGCTTTTTGAGCGCGCAGACATTGCCATGTATGATGCAAAAAGTGCAGGGCGTAACTGTGTGAAATTTTCTGAAAACAACTGAGAAGCCCCTGACCAAAGGGGCGCATTCAATGCTAACCGAGCACATGTATTAACCCCGATGCATACGGCTCATAGCAAGCAGGCGTCATTGCATGGTAAGCGCAAAACAAACCCCACCCTATCGCCCTGATTGAATCCACGCCATGCTCCGCGATTTCCATCGCAGCGGAGCATGACGATGAGCGAGAGGAGACCGCTTTTAAGCAGCCCCGTACATATCCACTTGCAGAAACTATAGCCACATCTGCTTGGTTTAGTAAATCCTATTATGTGATAGACCAAGCGACTTCATTGATTTCGGTTTCTAATTGTTGGATGGCTTCTATTATATCTGAAAACTTAGGAGGTTCTAGGTACATCATTCCTGCGTTGACCATATTTTCATAATCTGCTTGCAAGCCGTTTATTGTTTCCTCTTCTGGCAATAGTTTGGGGTTCCCGGATAAGCAGTCGTCATAATTAGCGTATTGAGTGTTAAAGAAAATCTTTTTGTGGTGAATCACGTCTTCAAAAAGTTCTCGGTTATTAATGGCCGTTTTCCCTGACGTATGTTTTGCCAGCATTGTAAGATCGTACCAGTGTCTGGAAAGCCGTTCCGCATTTTCTTTGATTTCTCCTCGATTACATTCAACGTGAATCACGTGTGGCTTTCTCCCAAAATGTTCGCTCTGAAGAAAGGACAGCGACATCGCATGTTGGATAAGAAACACCTTGTGTTATTTGGGAAACATATGGAGTGATTGTGTGTACTTCATGGGGTTCAATGACATTTCTGCCACCTAATTCAATGAGTACCTGGCTTTTTAAATATTCGTCAGACGTTTCAACTACAGACGGAAAACTAATCCATATTTTTTCACCGGTTTCGTCAACATCAATGCTGTGCTGATCGGCAGTTGGCAATTTCGCAAGCTCTGCTTCGAGATACGGAATAACAGTTTCTATGGCGTAGGTCTTAACGTATCCTTTTAATTGATCGCTAAATTTTCTGATTTGGTTTTTGCTGGCATCTTTTGCAAAAGGATCAAATTCTTCTGGATGATCTTTGAAATCAGTATCATCGAAGTGTTTGTAGTCAAGGGTAATATCTACATCTTCAGAGAAGCGATCAATGATACCGTAAATTTTTGATAGTGATGTCCCGCCTTTGAATGCCATTGGGTGAGCATCTGGTATAGAAAAAAGGGTCTGCAATGCCCAGCAGACCCAGATGTCTTTTTCGAGAACCGATGCCTGTCTAGCGAGTTCAGCGGCGGACGTTTGAAGGATCTCTTTTTGATCGCGTGCTGAAAGTTCTAAGTAGTTTTCAGGCATACATTACATCCTCACTATAGCTCTCGATAGCTTGTGTCATCCATTCTGGCTTCGCGGTAGAGCGAAGTGTTTCAAACTCTTCGGGGCTGAGTCCTTCGCGTATACGACGAACTGTTTCAGCACTTACCTGTTTTTTTCCCCAGATACCATAAAGCAGTCAATGCCAGTCCGGGCTTTTTACCCGCATGCTGCAGTTTTCGGCGGCTTGAGGTATGCATTAACTTAACTGTCAGGTTGCCGACTTGAATTTCTCTTGATGGGCCACTGGTGTAATAAACGGGTTTGGTTGGCATTTGGGTACTAATTTTGGAGCGTCTGGCCGCTTCCGCGCCATGAACCTGAATGACTTCACCGTAGTCTTTTGCAATCACTTCAACAATACGAGAGACCTCAGGCATTACTTTGCCAACGAAGCGGCTTTTCTTGGGGCGAACGAATACACCGCGAGCAACGCGTTCAATCACCCCTTCCTCAACAAGACGTGACATGGCCTTGTCTAAGAAAACGGCTATTGGTGAAAGGTTCACCTCGCTGAACTCTTTGTACTCGATTTCTAATAGTCTCTGCTACAGACATGGTATAACCCTCTTGCTTACGTCAGAATGACTAGCA
>JALSHQ010000289.1 GCA_026982145.1 Gammaproteobacteria bacterium
GCCACTGAGCGACAGTTCTTTCGCTTAGTGGGAGAGTCCAATCAGATCGCGCAATTTTATATGCACCCCTTCACACTGGCTGAGCTGCCGCGCGGTGAAGTGGGTCGTGCACATGTCGCACAGCATTACGAAACCTTTGAGACCATCAAGCAACAAGGGCTGGATGCGCTGATCATTACCGGTGCTAACGTCACACAACCCAATCTTGCGATGGAACCATTTTGGGAGCCACTCGATGAAATTATCGAATGGGCCTATGAAAACGTCACCTCAACACTGTGCTCATGCCTTGCCACTCACGCTGTTATGCAAGCACGCTATGGACAAACTCGGCAACATATGGGCACCAAGCGCTGGGGCGTTTACCCCCATTATTTACTCGACCGTGAGCACCCATTGGTCGCAGGTGTCAATACCCGCTTTGATATTCCGCACTCACGCTTTAATAACATCAGCCGAGAGCAGTTTGAGTCAGCTGGGCTTCAAGTGCTGGTTGAAAGTGCTGAGGCAGGTGTTCACCTTGCGGTGAGTGAAGATCTATTTCGCATCGTTTTTTTTCAGGGACACCCCGAATATGACATCATTAGCCTATTAAAAGAGTATAAGCGTGAAGTGGTACGCTTTATCAACCACGAGCGTGATAACTATCCAGCATTGCCAGATAATTACTTCTCACAACAGAGTGCTGCTATCCTAGAAGAACATAAAATAGACGTCATGATGGCGATGAATAGCAACAGTACCTTGCCAACATTTCCTGAGGCCTTAATCACGGCGCGCCTTGACAACACTTGGCACGACAGTGCCGAGGCAGTGCTTAACAACTGGATCGGAAAAGTGTATCAACTCACTAACATCAAACGCTGCATACCGTTTCAACCTCATATCGACCCCAACAACCCTCTTGGCTTAAAGTAGTCACTACACATCAAAAAACTGCGGCAGCATTGCACTGAAACCCCATTAATAACCGCGGAACTTCAATGGATTAGCACTCTATTTGTTCAGGGTTTATTCAGCTTCATTCAGTTATCGTCACCCCAGAGACAGGATATTTCGACCTTGGGGGCAGGGTCGAGTTATAAGGTGCGTTTCGTTTAGCACCTTTTTTGCATTAAACAAAACTTGAGGAGAACACCATGAAAAGTATTATTTCTGCTGCCATTTTGGCATCTGCACTGGTTGCTGCACCTGCAATGGCCGATCTTGATCTGGCTAAAAAGAGCGGTTGCTTGGCATGCCACAGCGTTGACAAAAAGGTGGTTGGCCCAGGCTGGAAAGATGTTGCTGACAAATACAGAGGTGACGCTGGCGCAAGAGACCTGATGATCACTAAAATTGCAAAAGGTGGTAAAGGCGCATGGACATCTGTGACCGGTGGCGTTCCAATGCCTCCATACTCACCACGTGTTTCTGATGCAAACATCGAAATACTGACCGACTTCATCCTTGGTCTATAAGTAACGAAAAGGATAGCGCATAAGCCTTTCCTTTATCCCGGCCTTATCCCCCCTTCCCCCTTAAGGCCGGGTTTTTTATTCCCTCCCCAGTTTTACTACCTCTCCCCACTTAAATCCGGTTATCCTAGTACACTCTAAGTCTGTAACCGTAGAGATCTATCGTGCGTGTTTTAATTGTTGAAGATGAAGAAGAGCTGCGTTTGCAGCTGCACCAGCGCTTAGTGAGTGCCGGTTATGCTGTTGATGTCGCTGAAAATGGTGAAGAGGGTAAATACATCGGCAAAGAGTTCCCTATTGATGTTGCTGTGGTCGATATCGGCCTGCCTAATATGTCGGGGATCGATATGGTGCGCAGCCTGCGCAAGCTGGGCAGAGACTTTCCAATCCTGATCCTCACTGCCCATGGGCGTTGGCAAGATAAGGTTGAAGGGCTAGAGGCAGGTGCCGACGACTATCTGGTAAAACCCGTTCATATGGAAGAGCTGGAAGCGCGCCTCAAGGCACTGCTGCGCCGCGCGGCAGGGCTTGCGCAACCGACCATCACCTCAGGCGCTATTGCGCTCAACACCCACACCCAAGAGGTAACGCTTCACGGTGAATTACTGGAGCTAACAGCTTATGAGTTCAAAGTGCTTGAGTACCTGATGCTGCACGCCGGACAGGTGATCTCGAAAACCGTACTGACAGAACATATTTATGCCCAAGACTATGACCGTGACAGCAACGTGATTGAAGTGTTCGTCGGTCGCCTGCGACGTAAACTCGACCCCACCAATCAAACAAAACCGATAGAAACCCTGC
>JALSHQ010000290.1 GCA_026982145.1 Gammaproteobacteria bacterium
GAAGGCTGAAGCAGCAAGGAAGCTGCTAAATATAATCTAACAGTTATAAGTGCCAATCCGGCGCTTTTTTTTTGCCGCCCATTCTAGTTGCCCTTGTTCCATAGCGAGGCTGAGACTAAAATACTCGCTTCCTGAAATGTGAATGGTGCTGTTGAGTGAAACTAACAAATTGTGCAATTTATAAGAGCGACAGAAAAACAGATTATTATCTGTACCTTAGGCGCGAAACTGAGCAAGAGATAGACTTTTCTTGTATCCCTGAAACGCTTACCAACCTGCTTGGAAAGCTTGAATATGTGATGGATCTCGAATTGTGTGAATCAAGAAAACTTGCGCAGGCCGAGGTGAAGGAGGTCATAGAATCGCTTCAGGAAAGTGGCTTTTATTTACAGACGCCCCCTAAATATGAAAGAGTAAATTTCATAGAAAATAGCAAGTTATAATTGTTTTTTTAGGTTTTTCAAAAAACTGCCGATGAGAGGCACAAGGAGGCCATCCTCAATATTAGGATGACCTTAGTGCGATTGAAGTTCCATTTTTGGGGGGGATGATGAATGACGGATTCAACGACATTAAACAAAGACGAGATACCCAAGTGGGACATTGCCCTAGAAGGACTGGCTAACGATACTTATCGTATGGCTGCACGCGCTTTGAATGTGGATGATTTCCACAAACTGGCAGTTGACAACAAAATCCGTTTTGATGACATTATGATCACCCTATTTGAACTCTGCATCGATGGCAAATGGCAATACAGAGAAAATTCCGCGCGGGTTGAAATCAGACGAGAAACATTGGACCAACTGTTTATCAATGCACGCTTGCAAGAGAAAGATATGCGGAGCTTTACGGGTGAATGGTCACCGCTCACATAAAGGGTGCATCGTATTGCTTTACCCAATGAACAGGAGTGATTGAACATGCCACGTAGCGGCCCGCTAGCCCTGAAACCATTCTTGATCTCTTTGTTGCGTGAAACCTATGAAGATAAGCAGGAGAATCTAATCATGGCCGATATTCGGGGGTTGGCGGCGGACTATTCGATGCGACTAGATGATATTGTCAGCACGCTTATAGTGCTGACCAGCGAGGGTGGTTGGCATTATCTAGATGACAATGGCCAGCCGGTGGCGATTGCCGATGCACTGCTGAGTGGCGAGGCGCGCTTGAGTGACGAGGATATCAAAAAGCTTAACGGTTCATGGTGCCCGGCCATGGTTGAAAGCTAACCCTCAGTAAATATATTTTTATGCGCGGCGTCGTTGATTGCAATGACACCGGGGTGTTTTAGTTTGCGCTCAGGGGAAATGGCATAAAATTCTTCATGGATTTTATCGGTAGACCCGATAGCGATCACTTTGTGTTGCTGCTCAATATCCTTTGTGACCACAGAGGGCGCTGCAAAAATCCCGACACCCGCCTGCCCAAAAGTCTTCATCAAAGCGCTATCATCAAATTCACCGACGATGATCGGGCGAATGCCCAAGCTATCAAACCACTGCATGATTTCTCGTCTAATGGCATTGCCTGCCACAGGCAGCAGCAGCGGGGCTTGATCGAGCGAGTGTGGGAAGCCCGATTGATATTTCTCTGCTAGTGAAAGGGTTGCAAAGAAGGTGATGCCGCATGAGCCTAAATGATGGTTGAATGCACGCACATTCATTGAGGGTCTGATCGGGCGATCTGATATCACGACATCAAGCTTATGAGTGGCGATATCTGTGAGCAGATTATCAAGGCTATCTTCATGGCAGACGATGCGCACAGGCTCATCGAGCTGTAGCGCAGGTTCAATCAAACGATGGGCGATCAGCTTTGGGATCACATCCGTGATGCCGATCGACAGACGCAGCGGGCTACCCTCAGTGGCTCGGTTCGAAAGTACGTTTTGCAGTTCGGCGCCCAGTAAAAAAATATCGTCGGCATACTCGAGTGCAGTGGCTCCGGCCTCAGTCAGCACTAGATTCCTGCCCGACCTTGAAAAGAGCTTCTTACCCACCGATTTTTCAAGCAGGCTCAGCTGGCCGCTGATAGTTTGAGGCGTCAGGTGCAACTGTTCGCTAGCGCGAGCAATGCTTCCCTCTTTGGCCACCACCCAAAAATAGTGAAGATGTTTGTAGTTGATGCTATTCATTTGTCACGTCCTGGTTCGGAATAACCGAGATTTCAAGTGATAATAATCGATTTTTTCGGGTTTAAAAAACCATTTATAATCCCTTTTCAGAGATTTCGCCAGTAAAAAAGCGTTCTTATCTA
>JALSHQ010000291.1 GCA_026982145.1 Gammaproteobacteria bacterium
GCGTCTGCACTTCAGGAGTAAGCTGAATCGGCAAGCGCTCTAGGCTGATCAACCCAAACAGCAACACCAGCAAAAAGGCGACGGCAACCGCCACCGGGTTGCCAAGCGAAAGGCGCGTTAGGCTCACTCGGGGGCTCCGCCCTTCATGCTTACAAGTTGTCCGGGGCGCATCCGTTCATTGCCGACCGTGATGACGCGCTCGCCCGCCGCCAGCTCGCCCGTGACCTGAATATAGTCACCCACGGCGATGCCAAGTGTGACATTGACCCGCTCCGAACGATTTTCGCTATTTACGCGGTAAAGATAAGCACCGCTGCGGCGCAGCACCACGGCATCTCGATGCACGGTTAACACCTTCACCGCCTGCGCGGTCGGCACAGCAACACGCACACTCTGCCCCACCGGCCACGGCTGCGCTTCGAGCACCAGACGCAGGTCCATCAAATTGGACTGCAGGTCACCCACCGGCACCAGTGAACGCACACGAGCCAGCCGCGTAACGCCGTTGGCCGTAACATTCATCTGCGCGCCTTTAACCATAAATTGCAGTGCGGCAAGCGGCACCATCGCCTGCACTTCAAGCTGCTCAGTGTTCACCAGTCGTACCACTTCACTGCCACTCTCAGCCCACTCCCCCGGCTGCAGCAACCGCTCTGCCACGACACCGCTAAAAGGGGCGCGCACCACGCTGCGTGCGACACGGTCTTGCGCCAGTTTTACCCGCGCCTGTGCACCAGCAAGATCGGCACGCGCGACATCGCGGTCTGATTCTGTCTGTTCCAACAGCGTACGCGCCGCATTGTTCTGCTTCGCTAGGCTGCTGAGCCGCTTCAACTCTTTCTCAAAGAAGGTCAGTCGCGCCTTCACCTGCGCCAGCTCAGCTCGCACCTCATCGACCTCTAGCCGCCGCGACAGATCATCGATCTGAGCCAAGCGTGCTCCTTGCGCAACACGCTCGCCCACCTCTGCCAACCAAGTCAAACGCCCCGTCATCTCAGCCGCTACTGCAGCATCAAAACGGCTGATGACGCTGCCCGCCACCATCTCCTGAGGGGCCATCATCCGCATGCTCACCTCACCAACGACAACCGGCGCGGCACGCGAACCACCCGCCGCCAAGGCGCTTGAGGCAGAGAGCAGCAACAGCAGCACTGCAAAAAAGATCCTCCCTTGCCATGCTGGATTTACCGCTTCTCTTGCATGACTCATTAATGCGTAGGCGCGCATCCGCTACTCTCTCTAATTAGTTATGGTTCATTACCCGTAGGGTACTGTACTCGTTTGACACGTTGATTGGGAACCCCAATCTGTTTTATTCTGTAGCCAGTCTGCTAGGAAAAACAAAACATTAGGGCAGAAAAGAGGCTATTCAATAACCGTCATTCCCCATCATCAGCAAGGATTTTCAACCGCTCGCATGAGTCAACACACCGCTTCTTCCTCCCGCATGACTGAGTGCGGCGCTGAAATTGATCACTCCAAGACATTCGAAACATCGCTAGCGGAAATTCGCCGCTGGATTCGGGCGCTGCCGCTCACAGACCAACGCGCCACCATTCGAAAAACAACCCGCGCTTTGCAGAGCCTCAACCGTTGTGAGCTCTCTATTGAGGCGCGCACCCATGCGCTGGCGCTCTTTACGCCACTCATCAATACGCTGCTCAAACGTGTCGCTCACCACTGTGCTAAATCGCAGCAACCTTTCACCCCGCAACGCCGCGCACATTTCAACAGCGTGCAGGTGATGCTCAAAGAAATTACTCGTGGCTATCAGATCATTGTTAGGGAGTCACCACTCCCTTCACCACTTCAATCGCAGGCAGGAAGCACGCGCCATAACGCGCGCAGAATTCCTGTTGGCAGCGCCACTCACCATCTCTGCAATGCGCTTTATCAAGCGATTGAACACTTGGCACAGCGCCTGCTGCACAGCTATCTGCGCTATACCACGCGGCCTGCTGCGGTGTGGTCTGAAATCCACCGCCTTTATTATATCGCCGAAACCTATAATATTCCGGCGACGCCTTTTCATCTGGGGTTTGGCCACAATCAACCACAAAAGCCGGTATCAATCGAACACGCTTATAAGCGTATCCTGCTGTTTTCTTTGGCTGATCCTTACCATCTGATGCCCGATGAGATGAGCCGTGCTTATCAGTCATTACGCAGCTGGGCATCGCAGTGCAAAGTGATTCGCAGCGACTCGCCCGAGAAATTACAAGGGCGTTTTTATATTGATCTCGA
>JALSHQ010000292.1 GCA_026982145.1 Gammaproteobacteria bacterium
GGGCTGCTCATCGATGCGGACAAAGCCGGAGTGGCGGTGGATGAGCGCGGTTTTATCAATGTTGACAAGCAGCAACGCACCAATGTGAACCACATCTTCGCGATCGGTGATGTCGTTGGCCAGCCGATGTTGGCACATAAGGCAACGCACGAGGCAAAAGTGGCAGCCGAGGTGATTTCAGGATTGAAGAGTTTCTTCGACGCGCGCACCATCCCTTCCGTCTGTTACACCGATCCTGAAATTGCGTGGATGGGCAAAACCGAAGATGAATGCAAGGCCGAAGGAATCAAATATCAGAAGGGTGCCTTCCCGTGGGCCGCGAGTGGTCGTTCACTTTCCATCGGCCGCGATGAAGGGATGACCAAAGTACTGTTCGATGAACATCACCGCATCATCGGTGCAGGCATCGTCGGTACCAATGCCGGTGAGCTGATTGCCGAAGCAGTGCTCGCTTTAGAGATGGGTGCTGACGTGCAGGATTTAGCGTTGACCATTCACCCGCATCCCACACTCTCTGAAACGCTTAACTTTGCTGCAGAAGTGGCGGAGGGGAGTTGTACGGATATTTATTTGCCTAAGCGTAAGTAGCGAGCTTCTCTTCGTAGAGTGAAAAAAGCCCGGCAATGCCGGGTTTTTTAATGAGGGTGATTTGACTGCTCTATTTTATTTAGAGGTGACGCTAGGCAGCTCATTGGAGAGAATATCAAGATTGGGCAGCATGATAATTTCAATGCGACGGTTGAGTTGCCGCCCCTCTTCAGTTTCATTCTCGGCTCTTGGCTGGAACTCACCAAAACCAGCAGCCGAGAGATTTTCAGCAGGCACACCGAGGCCAGCTAGAAGGTGCACCACTGCGAGTGAGCGTGAGGTAGATAGCTCCCAGTTGCTGGGAAAACGCGCACTGTTAATCGGTTGGTTGTCAGTGTGTCCTTCAATCTGAAAATGCCGGTCTGATACCTGACTCAATATTTCTGCCACCTGCGCCAGTGCTTCACTGCCCGCACTGTTTAGGCTTGCGCTACCACTTCTGAACAGCACATTATTGGGGAGGTTAATGACAATGCGGCCATGCTCGATATTGACGGTTAACTGCCCGCCATCGATCATGGTTTTTAGGCGTTCAACAAACTGCGCATAAATTGCATTGCGATGTTTGGTTTCAGCCTCGATATTGCGCAGTGTGCCGAGCTGTGTGCGTGAGTCAGCGAGCGCTTGCTGCAGCGCACGTTTTTTTGCTTCAAGCTCCGCAACATCACTTTGTACGGCCGAGACTTCGCTTTTGGCGATCTCTAGTTCTTCATTTGTCGTTTCAAGGAGTTGTTGATTTCGTTTGAGCTCCTCTTCTGCTGCGAGGATTTTTCTTCTCGCCTCTTTCAATGCCTGCTCTGCCTGCTTGATGGTCTGTTGGTTGCGGTCAATTTCATCTTGAGCGCTGCCGAGCGATTGGCGCATCGTCTCTGCTTCTGCCAGTGCAGTCTCATATTTACCACTTGAAACGCAGCCTGAGAGCAGTAGTGAAAGGGATGCAAAGGTGGCAAGCGCACGATATCTCATGACGGTTCCTTGGGAGGCTTTCCCTGTTGATGAGAAGTTTCCTCATCTTGATTTGAGGAACCTCTGATCAACTCATGAACTCGTGTCTTGCGTCTAAAATATCCAGCTTCTGCGTTCCGAATCTTCGCAATAACCTGCTATTACGTGCGATTCGCGCCTTGAATCTGAATATTTTAGACCACAATCTACTTCGTCCAGAATTAATCAGAGGTTCCTTGAGCAAAATTTTTCAGGATCTTAACAGAGAGCCCGGTATGAAAATGCTGGACTGGTTCACATTTTGCAAATTGCAATGCAATCATTGAAAGCTTTTGGTCGCGGTATTTCACATATTTTTAATATTATATTTTACGCCCAGTGCAGGGAGATGATTGATGTGATTTACTGCGCGATTAAGTTGTTTAACTTTCGCTGATATTCCTGAGCAATATCCGGGTGGCTCTGTTTGAAGGTACGGATGATGGTGATCATCATTTCGCGCGCGGCACCCTCTTTGAAGGTAGCGTCTTGTTTTAGAATGGTTAACAGGTGGTCCATCGCTTGCTTGCCATCATGTTGGGCGATAAGGCAGACAGCAAGGTCGAAGTGTGCGGAAAAATCACTGGGCGCTTCACTGACGCGCTGCTGTAGCACTTCAGCGCCATCGGTGCGCGCTGCC
>JALSHQ010000293.1 GCA_026982145.1 Gammaproteobacteria bacterium
TATCTATGGAAAGTTTATCAAGCGTTCAACAAAGATCCGTCTGCATGATGAGGCAAACGAATGTAATAAAGGCGACACTATCCTGATCGAGGAATGTCGTCCAATGTCCAAGACTAAGTCCTGGAAACTTGTAAAAA
This sequence comes from Gammaproteobacteria bacterium, assembly GCA_026982145.1. Taxonomy (GTDB): domain Bacteria; phylum Pseudomonadota; class Gammaproteobacteria; order SZUA-140; family SZUA-140; genus SZUA-76. Next base: position 138 of record JALSHQ010000293.1, read on the forward strand.
TTGTTGAAAAAGCTCCTGAGCTTTAATTGCCACTATTATTAACAACTGGCAATTTAATTGTTAGGCGCAAGAGTAAGGTATAAACCATGATACAGATGCAAACTATTTTGAATTCGGCTGACAACAGCGGTGCACGCAGCATGATGTGTATCAAAGTGTTGGGTGGTTCACACCGTCGTTATGCAAGAGTTGGCGACGTTATCAAAGTTAGTATTAAAGATGCGATTCCGCGCGGTAAAGTGAAAAAAGGCGAAGTTTACAACGCAGTTGTTGTTCGCACCAAAAAAGGCGTGCGTCGCTCTGATGGTTCTTCTATACGTTTCGATACAAATGCTGCGGTTATTTTGAACGCAAACCTGCAGCCAATCGGTACACGTATTTTTGGCCCGGTAACACGTGAACTGCGTAATGAGAAGTTCATGAAAATTGTATCACTGGCACCTGAAGTATTATAAAGGCACTGAATAATGAAACGTATTAAAAAAGGTGATCAGGTCATCGTCATCGCTGGTAAAGATAAAGGTCGTCAGGGAACTGTGTTGACAGTTGCTGAAGACAAGATTCTGGTCGAAACGGTGAACATGGTTAAGAAACACGCGAAAGCAAATCCGATGGCCGGTGTTGAAGGTGGCATCATAGAAAAAGAAATGCCGCTGGCAATTTCTAATGTGATGCTGTTTAACCCGATGACCAACAAGGGTGATCGCGTTGGTTTTAAAACGCTGGAAGACGGCCGTAAAGTTCGTTACTTCAAGTCTAACGGCGAAGTCGTAGACGCTTAAGGTCCACTAAGGTAAAGATAGAAGTCATGTCAAGATTACAAGAATACTACCGCAATACTATTGTCAAAAATTTGATGGCAACAGGCGCATACAAGAATGTTATGGATGTGCCGCGTATTACCAAGATCACTATAAATATGGGTCTGGGTGAAGCTATCGGTGACAAAAAAGTACTGGAAAATGCTTTGGGTGATATGGAAAAAATCACCGGTCAAAAGCCGGTTACAACCCTGGCGCGTAAATCAGTCGCTTCTTTCAAAGTGCGTGACGGTTACCCGATTGGTTGTAAAGTGACTTTACGTCGCGAACAGATGTACGAGTTTCTTGATCGTCTGATCAGTATCTCGATCCCTCGTGAACGTGACTTCCGTGGTCTGAATCCTAAGTCATTTGACGGACGCGGCAATTTCAACATGGGTGTTAAGGAACAGATTATCTTTCCTGAGATCGAATACGAAAAAATTGATGTTATCCGTGGTATGGATATCTGTATTACAACAACAGCACGCGACAACGAAAGTGGTCTGGCACTGTTAAAAGAATTTAATTTCCCCTTCAAAGGCGAAAACAAGCAGGGCAGTAAATAACATATGGCTAAGAAATCAATGATTGCACGCGAGCACAAGCGTACTCGCCTGGTAAAGAAATACGTTGAGAAACGTGCGGCTTACAAAGCAGTACTGGTCGATCAGAATGCAAGCTTCGACGAAAAGATGGAAGCGCAGCGTCAGCTGCAGACATTGCCGAGAGATTCCAGCAGCTCCCGTGGACGTAATCGTTGTCGTATCACTGGTCGCCCACATGGTGTATTCCGGAAGTTCGGTCTATGCAGAAACAAATTACGTGAAGCCGCTATGCGTGGCGACATTCCTGGTCTCGTTAAGGCCAGTTGGTAGAGGTATTTCATTATGATGACAGATCCTATAGCAGATATGCTGACACGCGTTCGTAACGCGCAGGCCGCATCTAAAGCCGATGTCACTATGCCATCGTCTAAGTTGAAGAATGCGATCGCAAAAGTATTACAGGACGAAGGTTATATCGCAGGTTTTTCCAGCGATGGTGCTACCAAACCTACCCTGACGATTACCCTGAAGTATCACGAAGGTCGTCCGGTTATCGACGAGATAAAACGCGTAAGCCGTCCGGGTTTGAGAATTTACAAGAACAAGCACGAGTTACCAAAAATTCTGAATGGCCTGGGTGTTGCTATTGTCTCTACCTCTGCGGGTGTGATGAGTGATCGTGAGGCACGTGCTTCCGGTCGTGGCGGCGAGATTCTTTGTA
>JALSHQ010000294.1 GCA_026982145.1 Gammaproteobacteria bacterium
TGGGCAAAGCTGGCCGCCACATCAAACTGCCAGGAGTTGCCCGAACGAAACTGCTTTGCACCCTGAGTAGCAAAGCGATAGAGGATATCGGCATCCAACGCAATCGCCTCGGTCAGATGACCGCTGTAAGCCACACCACCCTGAAAGGTAATCGCACCACTGCCCGGCTGATTATGGGTACCGATAATCTCGCCACCATCTGTTTTATTGGTAATCTTCCCAGTGGGCAGAATCACACCAAAAATGGAGGTCCACTGATTATCGCCGTCGTTGAAAAAACGATAACGCCCCGTCACCAAGGTATCACCGATGCCGGGCGACTCTTTGGTCGGTGAGATACAGGAGGTACTCAGATTCGTCGCCACTCCCGTATTTCCCGGATCAAAACAGGCGTTCGCGTTAGCATCCCCGTTGTCCTTAAATCCCTTGAAGTTGTTGTACTGAAACATCAAGCTGATGTCCATATCTTCGCTAACAGGAAAGCCGAACGAGAAAAAATAGGCATCTTCACTGGAGTGCATATGCACATCCTCACCCTGCGCCTTAAAATCGACCAGTTGCTGGTCGGTAAAGGTTTCATAACGGCGCGCATCCCAACGCAGCCCAATTACCTTCTCCTCCAGAATAGCAGCGCCGACCGCGTTGATGCTGCCCGCACCACCGCCGCGAATCGATTCACCGTGAGCGTACGCTGGGGAGATCCCTCCCACTAACATCGGCACACTGGCTGCCGCCAATACTACGGCGCGATGAACCTTTTTTAGTTTACCTGTTGACATCAAAAATGACCTCCCTCGTGGTCGTATTTTTTTAGTTACTCATTATGATGATGATCGTGATGACCATCGTCGTGATCATGCGCGTGCGCATGTTCTACCTCTTCGTGGGTATGCTCATGAGAGTGCTCCCCCTGAACATCTTCATCGTGACTGTGGGTATGGTGCCCATCATCGTGCCGATGAGCATGGGTATGGGTCACCTTGCGGTGAACGTGCCGGTGATAAGTTGAGTCACAAACCATTGTGTTTCTCCTTTTCTATTCACGCCAAAGCGGCAAACAAAGTCATAAAAAAGACCGGACAGAGAAGAGGCTTACCCCCTGCCCGGTCAACCGGCTAGATCTCCTCCAAACCTGTCCCCCAACACACAAGTAACACGATTAGAATTTATCGTAGCACGATGAATAATACTAAATCAATATTCGTGCTACCAAAAGCTCAAAAAATATCTATAAAAAACATAGCATCAGGATCTGAAACCTAGGTCTTCAGGTAAGAAGAACGGAATGAAGGCACAACAACCGGTGCATTTAAAGGGTTCAGTCAGCCCAAAAACGAATCTGTCTGACTTGAGTGGCAGGGCAGCGTATCAGAAACACTTGCTATCGCAGTGATCGGTCTCAAACTCCAATGTCGAATGGGCGATGCTGAAGCGCTGTTCCAACACGCTTTTAAGCACCCGCTTCACCACCTGTGTCTGACCAAAGTCATCGATCACCACATGCGCCTCCAGCGCGTTGAGGTGCTCATCCAGCTGCCAGATGTGGACGTGATGAACATTAGAGACGCCCCTAACCTCCTCCATCGCCTCAATGACATCATCGATGGCAACACTCTCTGGCGTCCCCTGCATCAGAATATGGATCGTTTTAGGCAGCATCGTTCCCGCTTGATAGAGCACATACGCGGCAATCAGCAGAGTCAGTGCCGTATCGGTCCAGTACCAATCGTAGAGAATGATCAAACTACCTGCCACAATGACCCCCACTGAAGCCAACGCATCCGAAACGTTATGGAGAAAGGCGGCGCGGATGTTGAGACTGCTCTTCGACATGGTGTAGGTCAACGCCGCCGTCGCCACATCAACCACCAGCGCCACCCCCGCCACAACCACCACCATCCACCCTTCGATAATCTGCGGCTCATAGAGTCGCCACAACGCTTCATAGATGAGATAGAGACCCACAATGACCAGTGTCACCAGATTGATTAACGCCGCAATCACCTCCGCCCGCTTGTAGCCGAACGTTTTGAAGCGGTCTGGCGGCTGGCGACCAATCTTGCGTGCGACCCAGGCGATCATCAGCGATGCAGCATCACTGAAATTATGCAAAGCATCGGCGATCAGAGCGAGGCTGCCAGAGAGTACGCCCCCTATCACCTGCGCCAGCGTCAATAGCATATTGATAGC
>JALSHQ010000295.1 GCA_026982145.1 Gammaproteobacteria bacterium
ATCACTGTTTCTTATTATTCCTGACAACAGAGAAAAGGAATTGGTTCTACAGTTGAGTAGGCCAGCGATTAAAGGGAATAATATTGAAATCCATTATATTTTGTTTTCTGATTTGCGTAAACATTGTGATGCTATATGCACGTTTGGCGATAGTAAGGAAACGCTAAAGAAAATCGCTAAAGTGGTGGTCTGAGGCGGTCTGTGCATTACTTAAAAGCCATTCACCCAATACTCATCATACTGGCGATTACTTTTATACATGTGTCACCTAGCCATGCGAATAAGGTGAAGGTTGCCCACTTTTCAGATGGCTCCCTGTCGGGTTGGGAAGAGAAATCTTTTGTAGGCACGACTCAATATCAGTTTGTGAGGGACGAGGGGCATCAGGTGTTAGAAGCGGTTGCAGAAGGCACTGCATCGGGGTTTTTTCGTGAAATTAAGATAGACCTTAACAAAACCCCCTATATCAACTGGTCGTGGTGGATTGAAGAGACTCTGCAGGGTAATGATGAGAAGAGCAAAGCGGGGGATGACTACCCAGTGCGGATATATGTAGTCGCTTCTGGCGGGCTTTTTTTTTGGCGCACACGCGCCATTAACTATGTGTGGTCGGGCAGTCAGGTTGAGGGGAGCCACTGGCCTAACGCCTATACCGCTCGGGCGATGATGGTTGCGGTGCGCTCTGGCAACGCGCTGCGTGGCCAGTGGATGCAGGAAAAGCGAAACGTGTATGAGGATCTCAAACTATTATTTGGACGAGAAATCACTCAAATCGATGCCGTTGCAATTATGAGTGATGCAGACAACAGCGGTGGTCGGGTGCGCGCACGTTATGGCGACATCTATTTCTCTGCAAAATAGTGGTTTAAAATTTAGGCTTGATTGAGCATCGACAGTTCGCGGTTTACCAGTTCGGCATCCCCAAGGTTTAGCTCCATGAGACGGCGCAGGTGGGTGATGCTGCTGGAGTCGATATGGTCACAACGAAAGCCGATGCTCTCGTCTTGAATATGAACCACGGCCGCACTCATATCAATGGCCACCTCATCCTCTTTGAGCACCACGGTGACTTTATACTCATCGCCAATCTTGCCTGACCAGCCATCGGGGCGGCCGATGAGTGCCCCTTTCAGTGAAATATCGATCAGGCTGCTTTGCCAATGATTGCCACCACTGCTGATGGTGGTGGAAGTGTTAAAGTCGACACGGCTGAAGCGACGTTTTTCGTTTGAAGCACCACTCATAATGATCTTTCCTTCTCTGTTGCCCGCATCTCAATGATTTATCCCAGTAGCTTTATCAGGACGTCCTCATATATAGCTGACAATTGGTCGAGATCTTTAGCGTTTACACATTCGTCGATTTTGTGAATGGTATCGTTAAGTGGCCCCAGCTCAATCACCTGACTGCCGGTGGGGGCGATAAAGCGGCCATCCGAGGTGCCGCCGCTGGTGGAAAGCTCAGCATCAACGCCCGTCACCGCTTTGATCGCTGCAACGGTGGCGTTAACCAGCGCGCCGGGGGGGGTGAGAAAAGGGTGGCCGGAGAGGGTCCAGTCGAGGGTGTAGTTGAGTTGGTGTTTGTCGAGCACCGCAGCAACACCTTCTTTTAATTGTTGTTCTGTGGTTTCGGTAGAGAAGCGAAAATTGAAGATCACTTCAAGATCCCCGGGAATCACATTGGTGGCACCGGTGCCACCATTGATATTGGAGACCTGAAAAGAGGTCGCCGGAAAATAGTCGTTGCCGTGATCCCACTCAATTTTTGAGAGCTCAGCGAGCGCAGGGGCGAAGAGGTGGATCGGGTTTTTAGCGAGCTGAGGGTAAGCGATGTGCCCCTGCACGCCATGTACCGTCAACTGGCAGCCAAGCGAGCCGCGTCGCCCATTTTTGATCACGTCGCCGACGCGCTGGCTGCTGGTCGGCTCACCCACTAAGCACCAGTCGATCTTCTCACCACGAGCCTCCAAGTGCTCAATCACTTTCACAGTACCATTGACGCTGGGACCCTCTTCATCGCTGGTGATGAGGAAAGCGATGCTGCCTTGATGGTCGTCATGTGCTGCCACAAAGCGCTCACAGGCGGTCACCATCGCGGCCAGACTCCCTTTCATGTCCGCCGCACCACGGCCGTAGAGCATGCCGTCGCGCACCTCTGGTTTAAACGGGTCAGATTGCCACTGTGC